>DATJZE010000001.1:0-14164 GCA_035499235.1 Minisyncoccota bacterium
CCCAAGAGCTACAAGAACTGCCTGTAGACCGCAAGGGCCCCGACGAACGAACGTCGGGGCCTGTTTTATTTCACCTGCCAGATGCGGTTGTCACGCGTGACCGCGATGACGGAGCCGTCGGGACCCTCGGCCATCAGGACCAGCGGCTGTTCGGAATCCACTTTAAGCGTGTCGGTAAGCGTGCCGTCGGTAGGGGAGAACTCATACACGCGCATGCGGCCGACGTCGGCGACCGCCGATGCGCCGTTCTCGCCGGGCACCAGCCGCCAGCCATCGGCAGAAACCAGCGGGGTCTGGACCGACGCGGTCTTCTTGCCCTTGTAGTAAGTCGTCAGTGTGCCGTCGGGCGCCATCGCATAGACATCGCCGTCGACGAGGATGCGCGCGGCGCCGGGCACGAAATCATCCGCGTTCACGAGCCACACCTTGGTGGCGGGTTTGTCGGTGTCCAGGCCCGAGACTTTCAGGATGGACGCGTCGGTGAGGATGTAGAGGTTATCGGCGAACTGCGCCGCGTCCAGGATGGTGTCCTGGGTCGTGATGGAAAACGTCTTCGCCGCGCCCTGCGATACGCGCGTGACCGTCCGCGCCGCGCGGTCCACCGCCAGTACGCCGTCCTTCCAGCCGACCAACAGGTCGGGATGCGCATCGGCAAGTGCGACGCGCGCCGCCACGCTGCCGTCCCGGATGTTCACCACGGACTGCGTGTCCTGCGACGATGTGACCGCCCAGAGCGAGCCCGATGAAGACGACCAGACCGCCAATTGTACGGTGTCGGTCTTCGGGTCCAGCTGGGCCAGGACCGACAGCGATGCGGGTTGTGCATTATCCAGCTTATCCATGGCGTCGGTGATGGAAGCTGACAGGGATCGTGCTTCGCTGTTCCCGTTGAGCGCCGGTTCACCGGCGAGTTTCGCCTGGGCCGCCAGGAGGACGCTTCGGGAGGCGGCCGACGATGCGAGGTCGTCGCGCACGCTCTGGAGCACCTGCTGGGCGTGCTGTTCTTCGGGGGACGTGAACCAGAATGAGCGTGCCGCCAACGCGCCGCCCGCGATGATCAATGCCGCGACCGCCAGCGTGACGACCTTGCCGCGCGTATCCATGCGGACGAACCGGAGACCCGAGAACATCCGGCGGAAACTCCACTCCCGGATACCAAGCGAGAATTCGGTGGGGATGATGTGCGGCACTTCCTGCGGCTGCGGGGCGGGAATTTCGGGCACGGAGGCGGTGACCGGTTGGATCGTGGTCGCCTGCCGGGGCGCCCAGGCAAGCGTCGGCGCCGGCACGGCCGCCTCCTCCGTCATCGGTTCGGCCGGACGGGTTGCGGTGCTCGTCGTGACGTGCACGTGGAGGAACGAGGCGGAGAACCCCGGGTGTTCCTGCCCGATGCGTTCCAGATGGGTCCGCAGTTTGGATTCCGGCTCGGCGAGGAGCCATGCCTTCAGCTGGCGCTCGCGGGCGACGACGGGTTTGGCGGGGTAGTAGGCGAGCATGCGGTCGCCATCATGGATGGAGCCCGAGATGACGCTGGAGAACCGCCGCTTCTCCAGGTGTTCTTTGGAGAAGAGCATCACGTTGTTGAGGATGTCGATGACCTGCCCGCTGCGTGCCAGGAGCATCTTGAACGAGCCGAGCTTGGAGACCATGATGAGGTTGCCCGGCAGCGCGAAGATGCCGACCGACAACTGGGCGCCGGCGGACTTGAAGAACTCATCCACGACTTCGTTGACCCGCCGCAGCGCGCGGGCGAACGCTTCTTTGGGTTCGGCGTCGGGCTGGGCGTAATATTCGCGGCGCGCCATGGCCGCGATGAGCGACACCATGTATTCCATCGTGTTGGTGTCGTCGGTGCGCCAGCCCAGGATGAAGAGCGGTCCGAGGTTGCGCGCCGCGGGTTCCAGTTCCGCATCGTAGGAGAACAGATCGATCGCGCCCTCGGTCGAGCCGCTGTTCACGACGATCTCTTCATGTGCCGGAGTGAGGGTGTAGGTCTCCATCTTGCGCGGCCGCGGGATTTCTGTATTCATTGTACGGACAGCCGAGGAACAATGTCAAAAACGATTCTGGACAACCTGTTCGGTTCCCGCGTCCGCGTGAAGCTCCTGCGGCTCCTGTTCCGGCAGTATCCGACCACGTTCAGCATGGCGGAGCTGTCCACGCGCATCCAAGAGCCGACGTTCATCGCCCGCCGCGAGATCGACGGTCTGCGTGACATCGGACTGGTCCGCCGCTCGCGCGGTCCGGGCAACACCGCCGACCGCTATGCCCTCAACGGCGAATTCGACTTCTTCACCGAACTGCGCGATCTCATCCTGAAGCCGTCGCCGGCCGAAAACGAACACCTGGTCAAGCGCATCAACTCGCTCGGGCGCGTCAAACTCGCCATCCTCGCCGGCATCTTCGTGAGCCGTCCGGACGACCTGACCTACGAAACTCCGGCTGACCTGTTCATCGTGGGGGATGACATCGACCGCGGGCGCTTGACGAAGTTCCTGAAGTCGCTTGAAGCCGAGATCGGCACCGAGATCCGGTTCGGTGTGATGGAGAAGGAGGACTTCACCTACCGCTTCAAGATGTTCGACCGGTTCGTCCGTGTGTTGTTGGAAGGCCCGCACCGCAAGATCATCAATAAGCTGGGCCTCGAGTAAGCGCTCGCCAGTCGGGAGAAATTGTGCTATAATGCGACGGCGGGTGATTAGCTCAGCTGGTTAGAGCGTTGCATTCACATTGCAAAGGTCGCTGGTTCGAATCCAGCATCACCCACACGAAGAAGAAGACGGCCCCGACGATACGTCGAGGGCCGTTTTCTTTATCCACAGATGGCCTTTCCGCCGAAGTGGTATAGGATGTTATTATAATGCCAGCTGGTGGGATAAAGTGGTAAGCCAGCTGGCGCGTATCCCGCATGCTCATCGGCGAATACACGCACAGCCTGGACCCGAAGAAGCGCCTGTCCATTCCGGCCAAGCTACGCCGCGAACTGGGCACCGGCGCCGTCCTCACCCGCGGACTGGATGGATGTCTGTGGCTCTTCCCATCCCGTCAGTGGGCCCAGCTCGCCGGAAAGCTCGCAGCGCTTCCGGTCGCGCAGGTCCAAAGCCGTTCGTTCGCACGTCTGTTGCTGTCGGGGGCGCACGAAGTGGAGTTCGACGCCCTGGGCCGCATCCTCATTCCCGAGCACCTCAAGGGCTACGCCGGTCTGGTTCGGGACGTGGTGGTGACCGGCGTCCATACGCGGTTGGAGCTGTGGGACAAGGGCGCGTGGACGAAGTACAAGAAGCAGCTGGACCGCGACGGCAATGCGATCGCCCAGAAGTTGGGGGAGCTGGGCACCATCTGATGAATTCCGACGCGACACATACCCCCGTTCTTTTAGATGAAGTCATCCAGGCACTGGACCCGAAGCCGGGTTCGCTCGTGGTGGACTGCACGCTCAACGGCGGCGGTCATGCCGCCGCGATCGCGGCGCGCGGCGCACGGGTGTTGGGCATCGAGTGGGATCCGGACATCGCACGGCGATTCTTCGACCGCCACCCCGATCTGAAGGATTCGGTCACGGTCGTGAATGATTCGTACACGCATCTGGCCGACATCCTCCATGCACGGGGCCTCGTCCCCGATGCCGTCCTGTTCGATCTGGGACCGTCGAGTCTCCACTACGAAGCGTCCGGGAGGGGATTCTCCTTCCAGTGTCCGGACGAGCCCTTGGACATGCGGTTCAATCCGGAAGCCGAACCGGAAACGGCGGGCGACCTCGTCAACCGGGGCACCGCCGAAGACCTGGAGCATATCCTGACCGAGTACGGGGAAGAGCAGTTCGCCGGTCAGATCGCCGCGGCGATCGTCATTGCCCGGCGAGCTGCCCCCCTCCGTACCGTGGGAGACCTGGTGACCGTGATCCAGGGCGCCGTGCCGGGCTGGTACCGACACCGGAAGTTGCATCCGGCGACCAAGACGTTCCAGGCGCTCCGCATCGCGGTCAACCACGAACTCGAGAACGTCGAAACAGGCGTGGCGGCGGCCATCAGCGTGCTGAAACCGGGCGGGCGGCTCGCCGTCATCTCGTTCCACGGCCTGGAGGACCGACTGGTCAGAGAACTTTTCAAGACATCAGCGAAGGCGGGGACCGTGAGGTGGGTCACCAGAGCCACGGTGCGTCCGGCCTGGACGGAGATCACCGCCAACCCGCGATCCCGTTCCGCAAAACTCAAACTCGTAGAAAAACTGTGACCGCCATGCATCCGAGGATCCGAACCCACGCAGCCGTCGCCACCACGATCACGTGGCCGGCGTACGCACTGGCATTCATCGCGGCGGCGTGCTTAGTGTACTATATCGTGCAGGCGAACCTGTTGGCGGCGGACACCTGGCGGCTCCGGGCGGCGCAGGACACGATCGCGTCGCTGAAGACGGAGCGCGACGAGTTGACCGCCAGCCAGGCGCAGCTCGATGACCGCACGTCGCTGGAGGCGATCGCCACGGCGCACGGACTCATCCCCGCCGAACACGTGGAGCGTCTCGTCCAGCCTGACGCCGTCGCCGCCGCACGATAGGAGGGACCGCCATGTATCGGAAGCTCAAACCATTGCGCCTGGTGTTCGTGCTCGCAGGCGTGTTCGCGGTGTTCGGCGCCATCACGTGGCGCCTGTTCGACGTTTCGTTCCGCCGGCACGACTGGTACGCGCAGACGGCTGCCGCGCAGGCGTCGAACACGGCCAGCGTCCTGGTGCGCGGGAACATCATGCTCTCGGACGCCACCGGCCAACCGTTCGTCGTCGCCACGAACCGTCGCGTGCCGGTATTGACCGCGGTTCCCGACGCCGATGCCGCCGCGGTCCTGGCCGTCATCGGCAGCGGTTCCTCCGACCGCCTCATCGGAAGGCGGTTATCCGACGAACAGGTCACCGCCGTCACGGCGCTCGCGTTATCGGACGTGAAGATCGGCTATGAGACGGACCGTGTCTATCCGGCCGGCACCCTGGCAGCCGACGTCATCGGATTCCTCGGGTACGACGAGAACGGCCGCGAGGGGCAGTACGGGGTGGAATCGGCCTACGAACCGGAGCTTTCGGGCACGAAGACGTCCACCGCCACGAGCCTGATCGGACACTTGGGAACCCTGGTCGGTCGCGCACCGGCGGATGACCCGACCGCGCGGAGGCCGGAGGATGTCCAGCTCACCATCGACCGCAACATCCAGACCTACGTCGAGAAAGCGCTCGCCGACGTCCTCCAGAAATACCATGCCGCATCGGGTACCGTCGTCGTCCAGGAACCGAGCACCGGGAAGATCCTGGCGCTCGCCGACGAACCGACGTTCGACCCGAATGCGTACGGCAGCGCGGACATCGCCAGTTTCCAGGACGGCGCGCTCGTGCCGTTCGAGCCCGGCTCATCGTTCAAGCCGGTCACCATGGCGGCGGCGCTGGATACGGGGGCTGCGAAGCCGACAACCACGTTCGATGACGTCGGCGACGTCGTCGTTGACGGGTATACCATCAAGAACTTCAACGAAGGGCACTTCGGGCGCGTGACGATGACGCAGGTCCTGGAGAAATCCATCAACACCGGTGCGATGTACGCCGAACAGCTGACCGGCGACGACAAGTTCCTGACCGGCGTCGTGAATTCGGGATTCGGCCAGCGGACGGGTATCGACCTGCCGGGCGAGGCGCCGGGCAGCATCGACAACCTGTACACGGGACGGCGGATCAACTTCCTGACCGCATCGTTCGGACAAGGCATCACGGCGACGCCGATCCAGATGGTCAATTTCTACTCGGCGATCGCCAATGGCGGGAAACTGATGAAACCGTTCGTGGTCGCTTCGGTCATCGATGACCAGGGCAAGCGCACGGACACGCAGCCGGTGATCGTCGGGACTCCGTTCTCGGCCGCCACGGCCGCATCCCTGCGGACCATGCTCGTGTCGGTTGTGGATAACGGATACGACAATGCGCGCATACCGCACTATGATGTGGCCGGGAAGACGGGGACGGCCCAGATCGCCAGTCCACAGGGCGGATACCTGGATGGGCAGTATAACCACAGCTTCGCAGGGTTCGCGCCGGCATCGGACCCGAAGTTCACCATTTTCATCCGCATGGAACGTCCACAGGGCATCACGTTCGCCGCAGATTCTCTTTCCCCGGTGTTCAAGGACATCGCGCTCTTCCTGTTGGACTATTTGCACGTACCCCCGACACGATGACCGGGTTCCTGACATGGTGGTTCACGCTCATCGCCAGATTCTATCTCTGGCGGTATGAACCGCGTATCGTCGCGGTCACGGGTAATGCGGGAAAGACGTCCACGCGGCAGACCGTCGCTGCGGTGCTGGCGGCCAAATACCGCGTTCGAACGGCGAGCGCGAATCTGAACACGGACCTCGGGGTGCCCGCGACCATCGTCGGCGCGCCGATGGCGGTCTATGAACAGCGCGGAGGGTCCGCGTGGTTCTGGCTCCGTGCCATGGTACGCGCAAAGATGAATGCCCTCTATGACCGGAACGCACCCGAGGTCATCGTGCTGGAGTATGGTGCCGACCGGCCCGGTGATATTGCCCGCCTCGCCCGGCGCTTCCGGCCGGAGGTCGCCGTCGTCACTCAGGTGGGCGAGGTTCCGGTGCATGTGGAGTTCTTCTCGTCGCCGCAACACCTGGCCCAGGAGAAGAGTCAGCTCGTACGCGCGCTGCCGGCCGACGGTCATGCCGTATTGAACGCCGACGATCTGTCAGTGCTGGACATGCGGCGTGCGACGACTGCGCCGGTGACCACGTTCGGATTCGGTGCGGGTGCCGATGTGCAGGCGTCCGAGCCGCAGATGCGGATGTCGGGGTCGCGACCGGTCGGCATGAGTTTCGATGTGACCGCAGGTGTGACGACGATGCCGGTGTTGGTACGCGGTTCACTGGGCAAGGGCATCGCCGCCGCGGCGACCGCCGCCATCGCCGTCGGCCGCATCATGGGCGTGGGCATGGCGGAAGCTGCACAGGCGCTTGCGAAGTTCACACCGCCCGCAGGCAGGATGCGCATCCTGGACGGCATCAAGGGGTCGCTCATCGTCGATGACACGTACAACGCCTCTCCCGCGGCCATGCATCTGGCCATCGACACGATCAGGCATCTGAACGGCCGTAAGGTGCTAGTGCTGGGTGATATGCTGGAACTCGGCACGCACAGCGTGCAGGCCCACCAGGCGGTGGGGACCATGGCCGCGACCGTGGCGGACGTGCTGGTGTGCGTGGGTGAAGCCGCGCGGTTCTACGAAACCGCCGCGGCGGACCAGATGGCGCCGGACCGCATCCGTCGGTTCGAGAATTCACGCGACGCGGCGGCCGAGGTGCGGAAGCTCATCCGTCCGGGCGATATCGTCCTGGTCAAAGGTTCGCAGGGCATCCGCATGGAGCGAATCGTCAAGGAGATCATGGCGGATCCGGAGCACGCCGGCGGACTGTTGGTGCGCCAGAGCGCCCGTTGGCTGGCGAAATAGTCCTTTCAGGGGAGGTGGTTCGTGACGCAGGCGAAGGTGTACGAGGCGGCGCGGGAAGTGCTCAAGGGACTTGACCACATTCCCATGGGACAGTTCCTGTTCGGCGAATCGTTGTTCCTCATGCGTCACTGTCTGCGCGATGCCAACGGCGGTCACAACGTCGTGGCTTCGTTCGACGAGCGGGACCTGGAGGCACTCATCAAGATCGCCCAGGCGGTCTTGCAGCGGAGTCCCCAGTACATGGTCCACTGACCGTACCGCGCCACCGGAGGGTGGCGCTTTCTTCTAAAATGGTGTATGATATGACTCCGGAACGGCCCTGTCGTCTAGCCCGGTCCAGGACACATGGTTCTCAGCCATGGAACACGGGTTCGAATCCCGTCGGGGCTACCATTGATTGGATAAAAGAAAAGCCGCCTCGAGATGATGCGCGCGATGTGCGGCTTCTCTCGGGCGGCTAGCGCCTGCCCTTACGGTTCTTCTGCTTGGCCTCGTCCTTCTTGCCCTTCTTCGCGGGCGGCTCGGCGTGCTTCATCCTCGGGACATGCGAGCGGACGCGGTGCTTGGGCCTCGGCTTGTCCGGCTGCGGCACGTTCTTGGCGAAGAGCGCGTTCATCTCGATGCGCCGACGCTCGTGAGTCCGCTCGCGGATGGGCCTCGAGTGCTGAAACTGGCGGTCCAGGACGCGGACGTTCTGCTCCACCCAGCGATCCATGAGGGACGCGGTCGCCAGGATCGGGAACATACGGATCCCCGACTGGAGCGGGTGCTTGGAACACCGCGCCTGCCCCGCCAGCTCCACGGCGGAGAGCGGCTCCGACTTCTCCACGGGGCCCTGACGCGCGCCCAGGTAGGCGTTCGTCAGGTCGCCCACGAGAGCGGAGTGCGCGGTCAGCGTCACCCCGCAATCGGGGTACGTGCAGACGATGGCCAGCTCCGACAGGCGTTCGGCGATGGTTTTGGCAACGATCATGACTCCCTCCTTGCAGGTACATTATACCATAGGAACTGCGTAATTGTCAATTCTCCGCGGGAAATTGACGGAATTAGCCTTTTCTGCTAGGATACACCGGCACTATTCCATGGACTTCGCAGTCATCAAAACCGGGGGCAAACAGTACATCGTCCGCGAGGGCGATATCCTTGACGTCGAGAAGCTCGTGCACGACTCCGACACGGTCGTCTTCGACCAGGTGCTTCTGATCGCCGACAAAACAACATCGCTCGTCGGGCAGCCGCTCGTGGACGGTGCGACCGTAAAGGCCACCGTGCTTGCCGACGGCAAGGGCGAGAAGAAGCTCGTCTTCCGCTACAAGTCCAAGACCCGCTACCACAAGAAGAAGGGCCACCGGCAGCCCTTCACGAGGGTCAGGATCGATGCTATTTCCGCGCGTCAAGCGCGTGCTTGAGCGTCAGCTCGTCCGCGTATTCCAGATGCGTGCCCGTCGACAATCCCCGCGCCAAGCGGGTCGTTTTGACACCGGGTAAGCCTGCGAACATGTCCCGCAGGTACATCGCGGTCATTTCGCCCGACGAGGTCGGATTGGTGGCCAGCACGAGCTCCAGGGAGCCCGCTTCCTGCACGACACGGTCGACACGGGCGGCCAGTTCGCGGATGCGCAGGTGCTCCGGACCCGTACCTTCCACAGGCGCGATGGCGCCGCCCAGCACGTGGTAGGTGCCGCGCCATACACCGGAGCGCTCCACCGATTCCAGGTCGGTGACTTTCTCCACGACCATGATACAGCGGACGTCGCGGCGGCCGTCGCGGCAGACAGGGCAGAGACCATCATCGGAGACATTGAAGCACTCGCGGCACTGCCGCACCCGGTCGTGCAGTTCACGGATCGCCGTCCCCAGTTCGTCCAGGTCGGCCTGCGGGCGGTCCAGCAATGCCAACACGATACGCGACGCATGACGCGGTCCGATGCCCGGCAGTTTGCCCAATAGTTTGGCGATCGCCTCGAACGCGGGTTCCATCACAGATAATCGGCGGGAGCGTGCACGGTGTCCGTCTCCTGGAACTCGAGCGTATCAGGATTGATGATGAAGTCCACCTCGCCCGTCGGACCGTTGCGGTGTTTGGCGATGACCAGCTTCGCCTGGTTCAGCTGACCTTCCTCCTGCGCCCGCTGGAAGTTGATCTTGTCGTCACGGTGGATGAACAGCACGACGTCGGCGTCCTGCTCGATGGAACCCGAGTCGCGCAGGTCGGACAGCCGCGGGCGGTTGCCCTCGCGATTCTCCACGGCGCGGGAGAGTTGCGAGATGGCGATGACGGGGATGGCGAGCTCCTTGGCCAGACCTTTGAGGCCGCGGGAGATCTCGGTGACCTGCTGGACGGGGGAGTCGTAGTTCCGGCGGGAAGCCATCAGCTGGAGATAGTCGACGATGAGCAGTCCCAGGCCATGTTCGGTCTTCAGGCGGCGTGCGACGGCGCGCATTTCGAGCACGTTCAGGTTGCTGGTGTCGTCGATGAAGATGGGCAGCTCGCGGAGCTCGCTGATGGCGTTGGTGATCTTGAGGAAGTCGTTGTGCTCGCCTTCGTGCGACAGTTTGCCCGTGCGCAGCCGCCAGAGCGACGTCTTCGCCTTGACGGCGACGAAGCGGTCGACGACCTGGTCGGCGCTCATTTCGAGACTGAAGACTCCGACGGGGATCTGCTGTTCGGCAACGCGTCGCGCGACGTCGATCGCGAACGCGGTCTTCCCGACCGACGGACGTGCGGCGAGGACGATGAGGTCGGAACGCTGGAATCCGCCGAGCGTCTGGTCGAGCTTCGTGTGGCGCGAGGCCACCCCACGGAGGGCGCCCTCATCCTGGGTCTGGATGCGCTCCATCGCTTGGTCGAGGTGACTCGAGAGATGGGCGAACTGATGCCCGACCGTGCGCTGGGTCACCGAGAACAGCTGCTGTTCCGCTTCCGCAAGCACCGCGTCCACATCCTCATCCTCGCGGTGGCCGAGTCCCAGGATGCGCTGCGCGGTATCCACCAGGTCGCGGAGCGTCTTCTTGCGCTGCACGATGCCAGCGTACGTCAGGGCGTGGGCGGTGACCGGCACGCTTTCGGCGAGCGACGTCAGGTACGGAACGCCGCCGCAGGCCTCCAGATCGCCCAGATCGGTGAGCCGCGTCGCGACCGACAGGATGTCGATGTTCTCATGTTTTTCGAAGAGGTCGAAGACGGCGCGGTAGATGAGCTGATGGCTCTTCTGATAGAAATCCTCCGCCTTCACCACGTCCACGATGCGGTTGATCGCCTCGCGGTCAGCCAGAAGCGAGCCCAACAGCGAGCGTTCGGCTTCCAGGTTCTGCGGCGGGAGCTTATCGGCGGGCACGGTCGGCATCGGGACCATTATCAGCGAAACCCGGCGTCCCCGCAAAGGGACGCTGTATAGAACCTGTGCGTTTACCGTCGCTTGACGACGGGACCGTACGGAGTGTCGTCGATGGAATATCCTTCCTCAGCCGCGAGGGTACGTATCCTGTCCGCGGTCTTCCAGTCTTTGCCCGCGCGGGCGGCCTCGCGTTGCTCCACCATCGCGCGTACATCGTCGGGAAGGGTGATGACGTCGGACGGCACGATACCGAGCCGCTCGGAGACGAGCGTAAAGAATTCACGGACCGCCGCCTGCGACTCGATGCCGTAGTGCGCACCGGCGATGGCCGTATTCGTCTCGGTGACCAGCGAGAAGACCGCGGCCAGCGCGACCGGCGTGTTGAAATCGTCATCCATCGCATCCTCGAACGCTCCGCGGAGTTCGGTGACGGTCTGCAGGATAGCACTGTCGTCGCGTCCATCCGACCTGAACGCTTTGCTGCGGGCCAACAATTCCGCGATGCGCTGCGTGGCCGCTTCGGCGGCGTCCAGGGATGCATCGGTCATCTGCAGCGGGGCGCGGTAGTGGTTGGACAGGAAGAAGAACCGCAGTGCAGCGGGCGAATGCGTCAGGAGCGCTTCGCGCAACGGCGTGATGTTGCCCTTGGATTTGGACATCTTGCCCGCGGCGTTCTCCAAAAATCCCGCATGCATCCAATACTTCACGAACGGGACCTTGCCGGACGCCGACTCCTGCTGGGCGATCTCCGCCTCATGGTGGGGGAACTTCAGGTCCATGCCGCCGCCGTGCAGGTCGTACTGCGGTCCGAAGAAATGCTCGGTGATGGCCGTGTCCTCGATGTGCCACCCGGGACGGCCCGCGCCGAGCTCGGCATCCTCCCACACCGGTTCGCCGGGTTTGGACAGTTTCCACACGCAGAAGTCGCCGACATTGCGCTTGTCGACGCTCTCGTCGATGCGGGTGACGGCATCTTCGGCCTCCAGCGCCGTGCGGCCCGAGAGCTTGCCGTAGTCGGGGAACGTGGAAAGGTCGAAATACCATCCGTCGTCCTTGATGAGGTAGACGTGGTTTTTTGCGATGAGCGTCTTCACCTGTGAAACGACTTGCGGGATGAAGTGAGTAGCCGGCGCGTATTCCGTGACCGCATCGTTGCCAAGCGCGTGCATGTCATCCCGGAACGCTGTTTCGTACTCGTGTGCGTAGTCCAACGGCGCACGTCCCCGCTCCGCTGATCGGACGATGATGCGGTCGTCGATGTCGGTGATGTTCTGGATGTACTGCACGTCAAAACCGCGATAACGCAGCCATTTGGCGACCGCATCGAAGACGGTGAACGTGCGGGCATTGCCCAAGTGCACGTAGTCATAGACCGTCGGTCCGCACACGAACATACGCACCCGCGTGCCCTCGCGGGGGACGAAGGCCTCAATGGTGCGTGACAACGAGTTGTAGAGCCGGACCGTCATCTCAACTGATGATGGTATACACCGTGCCGACCAGAAGCAACAGGATGGCCGTGACAGCGAGCCAGTGTGTCGTCGGGTCGGATTGATGAGGACCCACGATGTTCTCGTTCTTCGCCATGTGCACGATGACCATGAGCAAGAGCGGTGCGATGGCGCCGTTGATGATGGCGGCCAACAGCAATGCCTGCAGCGGACTGTACCCGAGGAACGGGATGACCATGCTCAGCGCGACGGCCGCGATCATGACCGTGTAGAACTGCGGGGCGGCACGAAGCGGCTTGTCGATGCTCGCCTTCCAGCCCATGATCTCGGACACCACGTAGGCGGCTGAGCCGGCGAGCACCGGCACCGCCAGTAAACCCGCGCTCAATAATCCGATGACGAACAGCCATGTCGCGTACGGACCGGCGATGTGCCCGAGCGTGGCGGCGATCTGCGACAGTTGCGTCAGGTTCTGCCCGCCGGACGAATAGATGACCGACCCGGTCAGCACGATGATGAATCCCGACACGAGGTTGGAGAACGTCATGCCGAGCCGCGTATCCCACGAGATGACGTCCAGCGCACCACGCTTCACCGGCCGGAACCGGCAGACGCGGATCGCGGGATTATCCAGACGGGTTTCTTCGGCTTCCTGACTGGCTTGCCAGAAGAACAGGTAGGGCGAAATGGTGGTGCCCAGGACGGCGAACGCAACGACGCCCATGCCGGGCGTGTTCAGAGCCGGTATGAGCAACCCGCGCATGACCGCCAGCACGTCCGGATGTGCGGCGACGGCGGCGATGATGTAGACGCCCAATGAGATGGCGAGCCACTTGAAGACGGCTTCGATCTGCCGGTACCGGAGGAAGATGATGAGCAGGAGCACGACCACCGATGTCCCCGCGACGACGAGCGTGCCGCCCAGCGGGATGACCAGCCGGGCGGCTTCGGCCATGCCGTAGAGGTCGGCGCCGATGTTCACGATGTTGGCGATGAGGATGGACGCCGCCATCAAAAACAGGATCCACATCGGGTAGTGGCGCCGCATGTTGCCGGCCAGTCCGCATCCGGAAAGCGCACCGATGCGTGCGCACATCTTCTGGATGGCGATCATGAACGGCGTCGTGAACAGCAGCACCCAGAGCAGGGCATAGCCGAACCGCGCGCCGGCGATGGCGTAGGTCGCGATGCTGGAGAGGTCGTTGTCGGCGATGCCGGTGATAAGTCCCGGTCCCAGAGATTTCCACAGCTTCTTCAGCGTCATGACATCCAGTATACCATGCAAAAGGAACGCCCCGACCGAAGTCGGGGCGGCTAGGACGGGTGCCAGTGCGGATCCACGAACAGGAACGTCCGTTTCGGTTCCCAGACCGACATCACGACGGTCCGTTGTCCGCGCCAGAGGTCCTTAAGGCGTTCGAGCATGCGAAGACGCCAGGACACTCTCTCAGGCACGAAGTCGAAACGTACGAAGTGGGTGGTCGCGAGGCTGGAACGCTGGTATGCGAGCTGCCAGGTCGGCGAGGGAGGTCCTTCGGGAGCGTCGTCGGATGGCCGTCTGAACTCGATGTTCGCGATCTCGCGATCCGTGAACTGCAGGACACGGAACGCTCCCACCCGTACCGACCGTCCGTCGTCCGACACCTCGACCGGGCGGATGTCCGCGTGGTTCTTCGGGTCGCGACGCCAGGTGATCGTCTCGTACCGCCGCTCGGGGAACGCCGGCAGCCCGCGGAAGACATAGACGGTCGTATTGGCGGACGGTGAGTGCCAGCGTTCGGTGAGCTTCGTCAGTGCGGCGTTGACCGTCACGCAGTCCACGCCGTCGGGAAGCCTCCATGCCACATAACACCTCCGTACCGAATATATCATGAATCCTTC
>DATJZE010000002.1:0-9807 GCA_035499235.1 Minisyncoccota bacterium
GCGACCGTGCATTGCGCGCTCATCCACTGGGAGCGGGACCAGAAAGTCCGCATCGTCTACGAGAACGAGCGGTTCATCGTGTTCTGCCCGTTCGTCTCCAAGACGCCCTACGAGATGCGCGTGTTCCCCAAAGAGCACAACGCGCGGTTCGAGACGATGATCATCGAGGACGTCATCTACTGCGCACAGGCGCTCAACGCGGCGTTACGGACGCTGTACCGCGCGCTGGGCGACGCCCCGTACAATTTCTACATCCACACGGCGCCGGTGGAACGCGATACGCTCATCCACTACGACTACTATCACTGGCACATCGAGATCGTCCCGAAGATCAAGATCGACGCGGGATTCGAGCTGGGCACCGGTCTGTCGCTCAATCCCGTGGATCCCGACGACGCGGCCGCCAAGCTCCGCGCCGCGCTCTGACCATGGCAGCCAAACTCGTCATCGCGAACTGGAAGATGAACCCCGCGTCGCTCGCCGATGCCCAGGCGCTCCTGTCGCGCATCGATGAGTGGTACGAGGGCCTGGCGGAGCGGCGCGAGCCGGCGCTGGTCGTGTGCCCGCCGTTCGTGTTCATCGAGGAGGTCGGTGCGATGCTCCGCCGCGGCCACCTGGAACATATCGCGGAACTCGGTGCGCAGGATATCGCCGCGATCGACGAAGGAGCGCAGACCGGCGAAGTGTCGGGCGCCCAGCTGGAACGCCTCGGGGTGCGCTATTGCCTGGTCGGTCATTCCGACCGTCGGTGGAAGCTCGGCGAAGACGATGCGACCGTGAACGCGAAACTCCACCGGGCGCTGGAGCACGGCCTGATGCCCGTCGTCTGCCTGGGTGAGCGAACCCGCGGCACGGGATGGCAGGATGAACTGCGTCGACAAGCCGACGCGACGTTCAGCGGCTTGCGCGGTCAGGCGCACCGGGCGATCGTCGCCTATGAGCCGGTCTGGGCCATCAGCACGAAGCCGGACGCGCGGCCGGATTCGCCGGAAGGCGCGGGAGAGTCCATCGCGATCATCAGGAGCATTCTCGGACGGGATATGCCATGCTTGTACGGCGGTTCGGTCACAGCCCAGAACGCGGCCGGGTTCCTGAGCCGCGAAGAGATTTCAGGAGTGCTGGTCGGCGGCGCTTCGCTCCGTCCCGAAGAGTTCGTCCGTATTTTGGAAGCATCCATCCGATGAGCATGCGCACGCTTGATGACGCAGGGGGCCTGAAAGGAAAAGTCGTGCTGATGCGCACGGATTTCGACGTGCCCGTCGGCGCGGACGGCATCATTACCGAAACGTTTCGCATCGAGCGTCAGCGGGCGACTTTGGAGGAACTCGTGCATGCGGGAGCGCATGTCGTCATGGCGGCGCACATCTCCGCCGTGCCGTCGTTCGAGCCGCTGTTGCCGCAGCTGCAGCGCATTCTGGGCGTGCAGATCCTGTTCTGCCGCGACTTCGACGAGAAGCAGGCGTTCCTGGCGCGCGGCGGCACGGTCGCGCTCCTGGAGAACCTGCGCTCCAACCCCGGCGAAGAGGACGACAACGAAGCGTTCGCCGGTGAGCTCGTCGCAGGCTGCGATGTCTACGTGAACAACGCGTTCGCGGTGTGCCACCGCGAACACGCATCGGTGGCGTCGGCACCGCTCATCGTCCCGTCGTTCGCGGGTCGGCTCGTCGTGGACGAGGTCACCAACCTCCGGCGGGTCATCGAAGCACCGGTCGTCGGCAAAGTCGTTGTCATGGGCGGTGCCAAGGTGGATACGAAACTCCCGGTCATCAATCATCTCGTGGACAAGGCCGAAGCCGTCGCTGTCGGCGGGAAGATCGCCAATGAGATGCAACCGCCGATCGACCCGCGCGTACGGCTGCCGGTCGATTTCGCCGATGAGCGGCTGGACATCGGGCCGAAAACGGCGGAAGCATTCTCCCGGCTCTGCGCGGGGGCGCAGCTCATCGTGTGGAACGGTCCGATGGGGAAGTTCGAAGACGACCGGTTCTGTGCGGGCACGAAAGCGGTGGCCGAAGCCATCGCCGCATCGCGCGCATTCTCGGTCATCGGCGGGGGTGACACCATCGCGGCGGTCGCAAAAGTCGGCATTCCGCTCGCGCGGTTCGGCTTCGTTTCCACCGGCGGAGGCGCGATGCTCGCATTCCTTGCCGGCACCGAAATGCCCGGCCTCCGGGTGTTGGGCTATACCGCCGGATGAATCCCCACATGACCCACCCCGAACAGTACGAAGCCGATACGCGACTCAAAGAGCGGCCGCTCGCGTTCGTGGACCTGGAATTCACCGGCCTCCAGGCGCACCACGAGATCCTGCAGATCGGATGCGTGCTGGTGAGTCAGCCGGACCTGAACGTCATCCGCGAGTGGCAGGTGCGTGTGAAACCTGAACACATCGGCGATGCGGATCCGAAAGCGTTGGAACTGGTCGGATATTCCGAAGAGGTCTGGTCGGAAGCCGTGCCGCTCAAAGATGCGCTGACGCAGTTCAATGAAGTGGTGAACGGCGCGGTGCTCGTCGGGTTCAATGTGGTCTGGGACGTGTTCTTCCTCAAGAAGTCGTACGCGGAGGTACGCGTGGCGCCGACGTTCCATTGGCAGGTGCTGGACGTCCTCTCCATGGCGTTCCTGGAACTCTATGATTCCGACCTGAAGGGATTCCGCATGCGGGAACTGGTGCACCGCTTCGCCATGCCCGAGCAGCAGAAGTGGCACGATGCGTTCATCGACGCCCGCGCGACGCTTGCCATTTACAGGGAACTGAAGAGAATGGAGAACGACCATGCCTGACTATCTCATCCATGCCGACGGGGGAGCACGGGGCAATCCCGGGCCGGCCGCGGTCGGCTACACGATCGCCGGACCGGGCATCTCGGCCGTCGCGCACGGCGAGTACATCGGGGACACGACCAACAACGTCGCCGAATACACGGCCATCATCCGCGCGCTCGCGAAGCTCAAGTCGCTCATCGGCACCGACAAGGCGAAGGCGGCGCACATCACGGTCAGGGCCGACAGTGAACTGGTGGTCAGACAGATGAACCGTGAATACAAGGTCAAAGATCCGGACCTGATGCAGCTGTTCATCCAACTGCACAATGCCTGTCTGGACTTCGGTGCGGTGAACTTCACGCACGTCGCCCGCGAATCCAACCGGGAGGCGGACCGGATGGTCAATGAGGCCCTGGACCGGCACGGTGCTCCGAAGCTCGGCGTTTGATATACTTCTCATATGGCGGAGGGAAACGACAAGCCGGAGGCGTTCCTGGGTCACCGGGAGCGTCGTGCCGCAGAACAAACATGGCTGCAGGAGCGGGGGAACCGCGACCAGGCCGCGGAGCAGCGGATTTTCGAATACTCGAAACTCCTGCCGGTCATGACCCAGCATGTCAGGGACTTGGACAGCCGCATGCTCGAAATGCGCGCGGCCGGCATACCGGATGCCACGGCGTACGATGCGGTGCGCAAAGAGCTCTCGGACCTGTATAAGAAATTGACGGCGTTGCATGAGGAGATCGGCAAGATCGCCGATGGGATCGCGGGGACGTCGCCGTCCGTCACGAAGCATGCGCGGGAAGTGCAGGACTCGTTGCACCGGCCGTTCGAAGCGATGGAAGACGCATTCAAGTTCGCGCTCGGTTCACATGACCTCTGGGTCAAAGAGCATGCGGCACGTGAAGGAATGAGATACGGGAAGCGTGAAGCGGACCACGGCGAGTTCCATAAGCGGCTGATGCCGGCGGAGCTCTATGACGAAGAGGTGATGAAGCTCCAGGAGATGGTCGCCGGCTGGGAGACGAACGTCGAATTGCTCGTGCGGAAGCACAAGCTCACTCCCGATGTCGTCGATGACGTGCAGCGGACGCTGGACGACGTCCAGGAGAAACTGCAGGAGCTCGATGCGGAGACGTTCGATCCCGCCGACTCCCGTGAACGTCGCTCGCTGATGCATATGATCAACCAACTCCGCACACGGCTGGTCAAAGGCGCGTACGCGGCGGTGGCGCATGAACTTGCGGAACCACAGCGCCGCGAGATGCGCTCATATCTGGCTCGGCTTACGGCACTGATGAATCGCGACGCGTCCAAAAGTTCCGACGCCTCCCTGAAGGTGAGGATCCGTCTTGCCGTGAATCGTGCGAACACGACGGCGCCGAAACTCGCCGCGGCGGTATTCCGTCCGGAACCGAAACTCCGCCCATGACGCGACTCGATGACCTGGTGATCCCGCAGCCGCCCTACCGCATGAAACGGCCGGTGGCGAAGCTCGCCTCCGTGGCGTCGTTCCCAGCCAGTACTCCTGTTCTCTCACCGGAGCCCATGCCGCCGCCGCAGGCCGAAATCCATGAGAAGCTACCGCAGCAGGAGACCCGGGAACAAGAAGTCCGTCGTCTGGTCAAGGAGGCCCTGGATAAGCTGGACGTGTACCGCAAGGACCTTCCCTAGCGGCCCCGGATGTGCTATAATGGTCCTGTCGGTGTCCGTAGATGGTCGCTGTGTCGGCAACGGCACAGAGGAAAGTCCGAGCACTCCCGTTGAAAAACGGAGCAGGGTAGCAGGTAACGCCTGTCTGGCGCAAGCCAAGAGGTGCGAGCAGTGACGTCCGGCCCCGAAAGGGGCAGGAGGGCGAACCCAAGGCGACTGAGTGATCAGCAGCCGAGCCCAATCCCGGTCGCGGGCCAAAGACCGGGGGTGAAACGGCCAAACCCTTACCCGGGTGCAAGTGCAGCGTCTGGCCGCACGGCCATTCGAAAAGTTCGCACGCTACAGGTCGGTGGCGACACCGATCGCAGAGAAATGACCATCCGCGACAGAACTCGGCTTATCGCGGACACCGGCCGAAACCCCGCCTCACGGCGGGGTTTCGTTTTGCCCGCCTTTTATGCTATACCGACGCGGATATGAAGAAGGGCGAGGTCGTCTTCAACGTGCTCCGCGTGCCCGCGGACTTCGTGCTGCTCGTCGGCGCGGGCGTGTTCGTGTACCTCGTGCGCACCCATCTGTTGGACGCGTGGCGTCCGGTGCTGTTCGGACCCGAACTTCCGTTCGCCAGGTTCATCGGGCTTACGCTGGCGGTCTCCGGGCTGTTCCTTCTGACGTACGCGTTCTCGGGACTGTACTCCATGGAACGCCGCATGACGCGACTCCAGGAGGCGGCACGCGTCATCGTCGCATCCGCCGCCGCCATCATGGTGATCATCCTGGCGATATTCTTGCGGCAGTCGCTGTTCAACTCGCGTTTCCTCGTGGTCGGCTACTGGTTCACGGCGACCGTCTGGGTCATCGGCGGGCGTCTGATCCTGGATGCCGTGTATCGCCGGACGATGGCACGCACGGGTGCCGGCGCACAGCACATCCTCCTCATCGGGTCCGATGAAGTGAGCCACCGGATCGCGCGCACCATCATCGACGATCCCTCGTTGGGATACCGGATCTCGCAATGGCTCGATGATCCCGATCCCGGGACCGTGACGGAAGCCGTGGCCGAACATCCCGACATCGACGGCCTTCTCCTGGCGGACCCGAACTTTCCGCCCGAGCGGGTCGTGGAACTCGTCGATTTTTGCCATGACCGGCACATCAGCTTCGCGTTCGTGCCGAACATCCACCGGACACTGACGACGCACTGGGACGTGGACGCCATCGGTCGTACACCGGTCGTGCAGCTTCGCCGGACCGCGCTGCAGGGATGGGGGAGGGTCTTCAAGCGGCTCCTGGACATCACGGGTTCCGCGGCGGCACTCGTTCTCCTGTCGCCCGTCTTTGCCGCTATCGCGGTCGCCGTGAAGTGGGAAACCGCCGGACCGGTGTTCGTTTCCCTGAAACGCATCTCACGCAACCGCGCATTCGACCTGTATAAGTTCCGCAGCATGATCGAGAATGCGGAAGAACTGAAGCCGCTCCTGGCGACACTCAACGAGCGCGCCGACGGACCGCTGTTCAAGATGCACGACGACCCGCGCATCACCCGTGTCGGCAGATTTCTGCGGCGCACGCGGTTGGATGAACTACCCCAGTTCTTCAACGTGCTGCGCGGTGACATCTCACTGGTCGGACCGCGTCCGCACCAGCCCGACGAGATCGCGCGGTACCAGCGGCACCACCGCAAAGTGCTGGCCATCAAAGCGGGCGCGACGGGACTGGCCCAGGTATCCGGTTCCAGCGATCTCCCGTTCGAAGAAGAGGTCTCGTTGGATACCTTCTACATCGAAAACTGGTCGTTCTGGCTGGACCTCCGCATCCTGATGCGCACCGCGACACTCGTGATCCGTGACCGTTCCGCAACATGAAGCCCGCGCTCATCCATGAATATCTGAACCAGTACGGCGGCGCGGAGCGCGTCCTTCAGGTGCTGACCGCGATGCTGCCGGGCGCACCCATCTACACGACGCTCTACGACGAGCGCATGACGGGCGGGGTGTTCTCGTCATCGGTCGTGCGGACGTCATTCATTCAGCGTCTGCCGGGCGCGGCACGGTGGCACCATATGTATTCGCCGCTGATGCCGCTCGCCGTGGAGCAGTTCGATCTCCGACCGTTCGACACGGTCGTGTCCGTGTCCGCATCGTTCGCCAAAGGCGTCATCACGCATCCCGGGACACGTCACATCAGTTACTGTCTCACGCCGCCCAGATTCCTGTGGGACGACAGCCAGCGGTTCGCACGCCGCTTCACGTATCCGCTCCCCATCGGCCGTCTGTCGCCGTTGGTCCTGTCGTACCTGCGGGTGTGGGACCAACAGGCGGCCGAACGCGTGGACGAATGGATCGCGATCTCCGAATTCGTCCGACGCCGGATCCAGAAGTACTACCAGAAGGACTCCGTCGTCATCCACCCGCCGGTCAATGTCGCCAAGTTCCCGCTGGCCGAAGAACCGCCCGAAGGATTCTGGCTGATGGTGGGCCGATTGGTCGCGTACAAGAACTTCGACCTCGCCATCGAGGCGTTCACCCGGCTCGGCTGGCCGCTGAAGATCGTCGGTACGGGCGTAGAGGAGCGCCGGCTCCGTGCCAAAGCCGGCCGGAACGTGGAATTCCTGGGACAGGTCAGCGACACGGAGCTCGCATCGCTCTACCGCAGGTCGTCCGGGCTCATCTTCCCGCAGGAAGAGGACTTCGGCATCGTCCCGCTGGAAGCGATGGCGTCCGGCCGGCCGGTCATCGCCCTGCGCGGCGGCGGCGCGCTGGAAACGGTCATCGACCGCATCACGGGCGTGTTCTTCGACGAGGCGACACCCGAGGCGCTGGCGGCCGCCGTGGACCGCGCCAGCCGGATGAAGTGGCTGCCCAACCTGTGCCACGGCCAGGCGGAACGGTTCGACATCCCGGTCTTCCGTGCCAAAATGGAGAACATCATCCATGGCGACGGTCGGCGTTGATATCCGCGTGCTGGGCACGGGCCCGCACAGCGGCATCCAGGAATACACCGAGCGGCTGCTGGAACACATGGTTCCCGCGGCCGATGTGTCGTGGAAGCTCTTCTATGCCGGCCGGCGGCCCTTGGAGTACCGCTCCTGGATGAG
Organism: Minisyncoccota bacterium; assembly: GCA_035499235.1. Classification (GTDB taxonomy): domain Bacteria; phylum Patescibacteriota; class Minisyncoccia; order 2-02-FULL-40-12; family GWA2-44-9; genus JAGOPO01. The sequence goes on from DATJZE010000002.1 coordinate 7,517, forward strand.
CCGCGAGAACGTGTCTGTCCACGAGCTGACGCGCTCCAACCGATTGCTGTGGGCGCGGACACGTCTGACCGGCCGACCGTGGCTGGATGAGCTCGTCGGCGGCGCCGATGCGTTCTTCTTCCCGCACTTCCTGTTGGGCGCGACGTCATCGCGATGCGCGCGGGTGATGGCGTGGCATGATCTGTCGTACGAGCTGATGCCCGATCTGCTCACGCCCGGGAGGCGGTTCTGGCACCGGTTCGTCATGCGTCCGCACCGGCAGGCACAGAGCGCCGACCGCATCATCGCGGTCTCCGAGAGCACGCGGGACGACCTCATGACGCTCTACGGCATCGCTCCCGAACGCATCGCGACCGTCCATTCAGGCATCGATCCGATGATACGGCGCGCCTCGGACGGTGAACTCGCGCTGTTCCGCGCGCGCGAGGGTCTGCCGCCCCGGTTCATCATGTCGTTGAGCACGCGCGAACCGCGGAAGAACCTTGAAGGGCTCGTACGGGCATTCGAGCGCATGGCAGGGGGTCGGCGCTATACCGATGTCTCGCTGGTCCTCGCGGGGCCCGACGGATGGCTCGAGGGTCCGCTCCGGCGTCATATCAACCGCTCGCCGCTGCGGACGCGCATCCGTCTCATCGGCAGTCTCCGCAGAGAAGAGCGCGCACTCTGGTTGTCCGCCGCGTCGGTGTTCGCATATCCGTCGTTGATGGAGGGGTTCGGGTTCCCGCCGTTGGAGGCGATGGCATGCGGGACGCCCGTCCTCGCGGCGGCGAACTCGTCAATGTTCGAAACCGCGGGGGATGCGGCGCTGTTGGTCGACCCGTACGGCGTCGACCGCATGGCGTCGTCATTGGCAGCATTGATGGACGACGAGGCGCTGCGCGGGCGTCTCATCGGATCAGGGTTCGAACGTGCGCGGTCATTCACCTGGGAGCATGCTGCACGCGGCACGCTGGACGTCATCCGCTCCGTGCTACAATGAACGTATGCCGACTCGCGCGAGCGAGGACATTGTCCGTGAACTTCGCGCCGCCATCGCGACGCCTGTCAGTCTGCCTGCACAGACGCGCGCGCCGCAGCTGGAGCATCCCTTCGACAGTTGGATTCGACCGATGCCGCAACCGAAAAAGCGTTTCGGGGCGGGATTGTTGAGCCTCATGCCGTGGCTGGTCGGCGCCGGTATCGTCGTCGTCGGGTTGTTGTACGTGAGCCGGTACGGCTTGAGCGTCAAGACGCGGGCCGTCCAGCAGGGGAGCGCGGCGATGGCGCACATGATCGCCGCACGCGATGAGCTGTCGTCCATGGACCTTGCGTCGGCGCACACCGATCTCGTGGCGGCTCACGACGGATTCGCCGCCGCCGGCAAGGAGCTCAACGTCATCGGACCGGCGCTGCTCGGCTTGGTTTCCAAGATTCCCGGTCTGCACGACGTCAAGGCCGGGTGGAGCTTGGTGAACGCCGGTCAGGAACTGTCCGACGCCGGAGCGGAACTCACGGCGGCGGTCGGTTCGTTCGCGAACCTCGGTCAGAACGCGGACCGGCCCGGTCTGTCCGGAGTGTCGGTCTCCGGCACGCTTGCCGATCTGGATGCCGCGCTCACGAAGGCCAATGACGACGTCACCCGGGCGGGCACGGAACTCCAGGATGTGGACCCGACCGCGGTCCCGGATGACCTCCGCGACGACTTCGTCTCGTTCCGCGACCGTCTTCCCGCCATCACCCAGCTCGTGCATGACGCCTCGTCGCTGGTCTCGTTCATGCGCTCGTTCGCCGGTGAAGACAAGCCGCGAAGGTATCTCGTGTTGTTCCAGAACTCCAGTGAGCTTCGTCCGACGGGCGGGTTTCCCGGCACCTACGGCATCCTGGACATGGAGAATGGCCGCGTGAAGAACTGGCGCGCCGATGACATCTACAATCCCGACGGCCAGCTCAAGCAGCTCATCGTGCCGCCGCTGCAACTGCAGTCCATCACACCGTCCTGGGGCATGCGGGATGCCGCGTGGTGGGCGGATTTCCCCACATCGGCGGGTAAGGTCATGCAATTCTGGCAGCTGGAAGGCGGCTCGCAGGTGGACGGCGTCATCGCCATTCACCCGGAAGTCCTGCGCGACATCCTTGCCATCACGGGGCCGCTGACGGTTCCGGGCTATGATCAGACCATCACGGCCGACAACTTCCTTCCCACGCTGCAGGCGCAGATCGACGAAGACCGGCCGACGGGGCAGCCGAAGCGCATCATCGAGGACCTCGCGCCCATCGTGCTGGAACGGCTCACCTCGCTGCCGGCGGACGGA
>DATJZE010000003.1:0-9357 GCA_035499235.1 Minisyncoccota bacterium
TCTTTTTATGATAGAATTATCGGGTGAACCGTTTCTCCAAGCAAGTCCTCTACGGCCTCTTCTTTTTGGCCATCATCATCGCCATCGTGTGGGGGTTGTACCGCGCCGCGGTACCGGCGCCGACCTGCACCGACGGCGTCCAGAACGGCGGCGAGGAGGGCGTGGATTGCGGGGCGGTCTGCGGAGTGTCCTGCCCGCCGGCGCTCGTCCCGTTGGAGAACCACGGCGTCCAGCTGATCCACAACTCCGATGGTTCGTGGGACGCGCTCGCGCATCTGGAGAACCCGAACGGCATCTACGGCGCCTCCCGCGTCGACTACGTCCTGAACGTATCCGATGCGTCCGGCGCACCGTTGGCGAAACGCACCGGGTTCACCTACGTGGAACCGGCGCAGCCGAAGTATCTGGAGTTCCCGCTCGGCACGTTGGGCGGCATGCCGGCATCGGCCGCGTTGCAATTCACACCCGCTTCGGTACAGTGGGCTGCGTTGTCGGTGGATGCCGCGGGTACCGTCCAGTTCCAGGTGCGCAGCGAGACGCTGGCGTCATCATCCTCGGGCGTGCACTACGCGGCGACGGTCACCAACCACAGCAGTTTCGATTTCGATTCCGTGGATGCGGTGGTCCTGTTCGAGAACGCCGACAATGACATCCTTGCCGCCGGTTCCACCGTCATGCGCACCCTGACGTCCGGCCAGACCCGCGGCATCACGGTGGACCTGCCGTTCGCCGTCCCCGGAGCGACCCACACGCAGACCTTCGTCGGCACCAACCTGTTCAGCAACGACAACTACCTCAAGACCTATGGATCTCCGGAGCGGGTTCAAGGGAATTAGCACCTCGGCACGGACGCTGTTCGGCCGCATTGATCTCCCGCTCCTCATCGCCGTCGCGCTTCTGGGCGCGATTTCGGTCCTGAACCTCTACGGCATTGGCGGCGCTGACCACTCGCTCTTCCAGCGTCAGATCGTGCTGGTGGTCCTGGGGCTGGTGGTGCTGGTGGTGACCTCGACGGCTGACTACCGCGCCCTCAAATCGTCCCGCGGGCCGGTGCTCATCCTGTACGGCATCAGCATCGTGCTCCTGGCGTCCACGCTCTGGTTCGCCCAGATCCGCAACATCCGCGCATGGATCGTCATCGGCGGCGTGCAGTTCGAGCCGTCCGAACTGGCCAAACTCGCGCTGGTCATCCTGATGGCGAAGTACTTCTCACAGCGGCACGTCCACATCAAGCAGGTCCGCCACATCGTCGCGTCCGGCATCTACTGCGCCGTTCCGGCGGTCATCGTCCTGATGCAGCCGGACCTGGGTTCGGCCGCGATCATCGCCATCCTGTGGTTCGTGATGCTGCTGTCGGTCGGCATCAACAAACGGCACCTGTTCCTGCTGCTCACGATCGGCGTCATCGGCTCGTACCTGGCATGGATCTGGGCGCTCGCTCCCTATCAGAAGGACCGTATCCTCGCGTTCATCGATCCCTACAAGGATCCGTCAGGGTACGGGTACCATATCATCCAGTCGCGCACCGCCATCGGTTCGGGCGGACTCTGGGGCGCCGGCCTCGGCAAAGGGTCCCAGGCGACGCTCGGATTCCTGCCGGAGCCGTACAACGACTTCGCCTTCGCGGCGCTCGCCGAGCAGTTCGGCCTTGCCGGCGTCGTCGTGGTCATGGGGCTCATCTGGGTCGTGGTGTGGCGGGTCCTGCGCATCGGCTCGGGGACCTCAAACAATTTCGCCCGTCTGTTCTGCGTCGGGGTCGCGACGTTCATCGGTGCCCACGTCTTCATCAGCGCATCGGTGAACATCGGACTCCTGCCCATCACCGGCATCCCGTTCTCGCTGCTCTCCTATGGCGGTTCCCACCTCCTGTCGCTTTCGGTCACGCTCGGCATCGTCCAATCCATCGCCCGCCATGGCTGAGGCCCGGTACACGCTCATCGTCGATCTGGACGGTCCCGGCACGCTCCGGCTGACGCTGGACGGTCCGGGCGGCCCGTTCGTCCGGTCCGTACCGTTCGGAGGGCATGTGGATAACGCACTCTTGACCTCTGTTGACAAATTGCTACGGGAGCATAGAATACACAAATCTGCGCTTGCCAGTGTCCGAGCGGGGGCGGGGGTTGACAAAAACTCATCCCTGTATAGAATGGTCAAGTCCTTCGCCGCTGCAATAGCGGCAGGCGCATGAAACGCGGTCCACAAGGGCCGCATTGCCAGGGGCAGGCATCTGGAGCTTCCCGGCACGGGAGCACCGGACGTCATCCCTTCCACCCTGTGCATTCTGATACGAACGGCCGATAATCAGCAGAAGCCGCGGCACTCCCCGAGGGGGCCGTGTTTTGTTGTCCTGCATGAATCCTGAACGGAAAATCTTCAGCCGGTATGCCAACCTCGCCGAATTCGAGGCTCCCAATCTGGTGCAGGTCCAGCTGGATTCCTACGAATGGTTCCTCAAGCACGGCCTGCGCGAGTTGTTGCGTGACGTCTCGCCCGTGGAGGACTGGACCGGCAACGAGCTGGAACTTTCGTTCGTGGACTTCAAGCTGGATGAACCGAAGTACACCGAGCGCCAGGCCATCGAGAAGAACGTGACGTTCGAAGCGCCGCTGAAGTTCACGGTGAAGTTGAAGAACAAGCGGTCCAAGGCGGAGAAGACGCAGGAGCTGTTCATCGCGGACCTGCCGCTGATGACCCCGCGGGGCACGTTCATCGTCAACGGCGTTGAGCGTGTCGTCATCTCGCAGCTCATCCGGTCGCCGGGCACGTTCTTCTCGCTGTCGGGCTCGTCCCGCCACCAGCGGTACTTCGGCGCGAAGCTCATCCCCAGCCGCGGCGCGTGGCTGGAGTTCGAGACGGAAGCCAATGGCGTCATCTCGGCCCGCATCGACCGCAAGCGCAAGGTGCCGGCGACGGCGCTGTTGCGCGCGTTCGGCATCGCCTCCGATGACGAGATCAAGAAGCTGTTCGCCGACGTGGACACGGACGAGAACGTCAAATTCATCCTCGCCACCATCCTGCAGGACCCGTCGTCCAACGAAGGCGAGGGCATGATCGAGATCTACAAGCGCATCCGCCCGGGCGACCCGGCGACCGTGGATACGGCACGCCAGATGGTCCAGAACATGTTCTTCCTGCCGGCCAGGTACGACCTGTCCAAGGTCGGCCGACATCGCATGAACCAGCGGTTCAATGAGAATCTTGACATCGAGGTCAAGACGAACCGTGTTTTGCGCAAAGACGACATCGTGAACGTCCTGCGCGAGATCGTACGCCTGAACAATACCCCGCTGGCCGAGCCGGACGTCATCGACCACTTGGGCAATCGCCGCGTCAAGACGCTCGGTGAGCTGCTGCAGGACCGGTTGCGCGTCGCGTTCGCGCGCATGGAGCGCATCATCAAAGACCGCATGTCCACGTCGGACATCTCGCAGATCCTGCCCAGCCAGCTCATCAACGGCCGGCCGTTCGTCGCCGCGCTCAAGGAGTTCTTCGCGTCGGGCCAGATGTCGCAATTCATGGACCAGCACAACCCGCTCTCGGAGCTGGAGCACAAGCGCCGCCTCTCGGCGATGGGCCCCGGCGGGCTTACCAAGGAACGTGCGAGCTTCGAGGTCCGCGACGTGCACCCGTCCCACTACGGCCGCATCTGTCCCGTCGCGACTCCCGAAGGTCCGAACATCGGTCTTGTCGGACACCTTGCGGCGTACGCGAAGATCTCGCCGCTCGGATTCATCCTGACCCCGTACTTCAAGGTGAAGAACGGACGGGTGACCGATGAGGTGCAGTACATGGATGCCACCGAAGAGGAACGCTACGTCATCGCCCAGTCCGGTGCCGCGACCGACGGCAAGGGCACGCTGACGGGCGAAGCCGTCGTGGCGCGCGTACACGGCGAACCGGGCACCGCGTCTCCCGACGAGGTGCAGTACATCGACGTCTCGCCGCGGCAGGCGTTCTCGGTGACCACGGCGCTCATCCCATTCCTGGAGCATGATGATGCCAACCGCGCCCTGATGGGCTCCAACATGCAGCGCCAAGCCGTGCCGCTCATCGCGCCCGAATCGCCCTACGTCGGCACGGGATTGGAAGGTAAGGTCGCACTGGACTCAGGGCTCGTCGCCGTCGCCCCGGAGGCCGGGACCGTCACGGAAGTGGATGCCGCCCATGTCGTCATCGAGGGGACGTCCGGGACCGAGCACGAGACCAAGCTGCTGAAGTTCGCCCGCTCCAACGCGTTCACCGCCATGAACCAGCGGCCGTTGGTCACCAAGGGCATGAAAGTGAAGAAGGGGCAGCCCATCGCGGACGGCCCGTCCACCGACGGCGGCGAACTGTCGCTGGGCCGCAACCTGTTGGTCGCATACATGTCGTTCGAAGGCGCGACGTTCGAAGACTCCATCGTCATCTCGCAGCGCCTCGTCAAGGACGATGTCCTGTCGTCCATCCACATCCATGATTACATCGTGGATGTCCGCGAGACCAAGCTCGGCCCCGAGGTCATGACCTACGATATCCCGAACGTCGCCGCCGAACGGTTGGCCGACCTTGACGGGGACGGCATCGTCCGCGTCGGCGCCGAGGTCCGGAGTCAGGACATCCTTGTGGGCAAGATCTCGCCGAAGGGTGAATCCGACCTGACGGCCGAGGAGCGCCTCTTGCGCGCGATCTTCGGTGAGAAGTCCCGTGACGTCAAAGACACCTCGCTGAAGCTGGATTACGGCAAGGTCGGCCGCGTGGTCGGCGTCAAGGTGTTCTCGCGCGACGCCGGCGATAAGCTCGACGCGGGCGTCATCAAGCGCATCCAGGTCTCCGTAGCGCAGCTGCGGAAGATCCAGGTGGGCGACAAGCTCGCCGGCCGCCACGGCAACAAAGGCGTCATCTCGGCGATCCTGCCCGAACAGGATATGCCGTTCCTCGCGGACGGCACGCCGGTGGACATCATCCTGAACCCGTTCGGCGTCATTTCCCGTATGAACATCGGTCAGTTGTTCGAGTCCCACCTCGCGCTGGCCGCCCGGAAGCTCGGCTACTACGCGGCGACGCCCGCGATGGCCGGCGCATCTAAAGAAGCGATCTCGGCAGAGCTCGCGAAGGCCGGCTATGACCCGGCCGGCAAGACGCAGCTCTACGACGGCAAGACCGGCATGCCGTTCGACCGCCCGTGCCACGTGGGCATCACTTATTTCATGAAACTGATCCACATGGTGGAAGACAAGATCCACATGCGGTCCATCGGGCCCTACTCGCTCATCACGCAGCAGCCGCTGGGCGGCAAGGCGCAGTTCGGCGGCCAGCGGTTCGGCGAGATGGAAGTCTGGGCACTGGAAGGATACGGCGCCGCGCACACGCTGCAGGAGATGCTGACCATCAAGTCCGACGATGTGCTGGGACGCGCGAAGACCTATGAATCCATCGTGAACGGCGAAGAGATCACCGCCCCGCACCTGCCCGAATCGTTCAAAGTGCTGCTGGCTGAAATGAAAGGCCTCGGACTGAACGTTGACCTGGTGGAACGCTAACCGACGACCATGCCCGAACCACTCACCTCAATGCGCATCAAGCTGGCCTCCCCGGAAGACATCCTGGGCTGGTCGTACGGCGAAGTCACCAAACCGGAGACCATCAACTACCGCACGCAGAAGGCGGAGCGCGAAGGACTCTTCTCGGAGGCCATCTTCGGTCCGACCAAGGACTGGGAATGCTACTGCGGCAAGTACAAGCGGGTCCGCTACAAGGGCATCATCTGCGACCGCTGCGGCGTCGAAGTCACGCGCGCCATCGTGCGCCGTGAGCGCATGGGCCACATCAAACTCGCCTCGCCCGTCGCGCACATCTGGTTCCTGCGCGCCGTGCCCTCCAAGATCGCCTCCGTGCTCGGCATCTCATTGCCCGACCTGGAGCGCGTCATCTACTTCGCATCCTACATCGTGACGAGGGTCAACGACGACCTGCGGACCGAGGCGATGAAGCGCATCGAGAGCGAGTTCAAGAACCGCATCAAGAACGCCGCCAACGACGAAGAGGTGGAATCGCTCAAAGACCTCAAGGACCGCGAACGGTCCAACCTCAAGAACCTCCGCCGGTACCAGGTGCTCTCGGAGCTGGACTACCGCGACATGAGCATGAAGTACGGCGAAGTCTTCGAAGCCGGTATCGGCGCCGAGGCGATCCGCCGTCTCCTGGAGCAGATCGACCTGGAGGAACTGGCCGTCGCGGTGGAGGCGGCGTACCACCACGAGCACAACCCGCTGGAAGCGCGCAAGATCTCCCGCCGTCTGAAGCTCGCCCGGAGCATGCAGAAGGCCGGCGTCCGGCCCGAGTGGATGGTGCTGACCATCCTGCCCGTCATTCCGCCCGCCCTGCGGCCGATGGTGCCGTTGGAGGGCGGACGCTACGCGACCTCGGACCTCAACGACCTGTACCGCCGCGTCATCAACCGCAACAACCGTCTCAAACACCTGTTGGAGCTCAAAGCGCCCGAGGTCATCGTGAAGAACGAGAAGCGCATGCTCCAGGAATCGGTGGACGCGCTCATCGACAACTCGATGCGCCGCGGTGCTGCCACGACCGCCGCCACGACGGGCAACAAGCGCGCGCTCAAATCGCTGGCCGACATGCTCAAGGGCAAGCAGGGGCGGTTCAGGCAGAACCTCCTGGGCAAGCGCGTGGACTATTCGGGCCGCTCCGTCATCGTCATCGGACCCAAGCTGTCTATCGGCGAGTGCGGACTCCCGAAGCGCGTCGCACTGGAGCTGTTCAAGCCGTTCGTCATCGGCAACCTCATCCGCAAGGGCCTCGCGCACACCATCAAGCCGGCTTCACGCCTCATCGAGCAGGAACTGCCCGAAGTCTGGGCCGCGCTGGAAGAGGAGATCGAAGGCAAGTTGGTGCTCCTGAACCGCGCACCGACCCTGCACCGATTGTCGGTCCAGGCGTTCAAGCCGATCCTCATCGAGGGCAAAGCCATCCAGCTGCCGGCCCTGCCGACCACGGCGTTCAACGCCGACTTCGACGGCGACCAGATGGCCGTCCACCTGCCGCTGACCCGTCAGGCCCAGCAGGAGGCGCACGATCTGATGCTCGCGACGCACGGCATCCTGAAGCCCGCGACCGGTGATCCGGTGGCGGCGCCGAAGCAGGACATGGTCTTCGGCTGCTACTATCTGACCAACGCCGAGCCGGGCGGCAAAGGCGACGGCAAGACCTTCAGCTCGTTCGCCGAGGCGCGGTTGGCATACGAGAACGGCATCATCGGTCTGCGCTCGATCATCCGCGCGCCGTTCGAACCCTCCGTACCTGTGACGGTCACGAGCACGATGAAGGACACGGTCAGCGAGCCGGGCATGATCCAGACCACGGTCGGCCGCATCATCTTCAACGAGAACATCCCGGCCGGATATCCGTTCGTCAACCGTCTGTTGAACGCGACCGATCTGAAGGTGCTGGAGGGCAGCATCCTGGATGAATACGGCGAGGAGGAGACCATCAAGTACCTGGACCGCATCGCTGCGACCGGGTTCCACTACGCCACGCAGTCGGGCGTCTCCATGAGCATGGGCGATATCGACCCGCCGTCCGAGAAGGGGAACGTCATCCAGGACGCCGAAGCGGTCATCGATCAGAACATGCGGCTGTATGAAGAGGGCATGTTGACCGCGTACGAGCGGAAATCAAAAGCCATCGAGACCTGGAACGCGGCGAAGCAGACCATCACCGGCCTCATCAAGAAGAAGCTGGACCCGCAGAGCTATGTGTTCATGATCATCGACTCCAAGAGCCGCGGCAACTGGGGCACCATGGACCAGATGCTCGGCATGCGCGGTATCTTCGCCAAGCCGTCCGGCGAGCTCATCGAACTGCCGGTCAAGAGTTCGTTCTCCGACGGCATCCAACCGCTGGAATACTTCATCTCCAGCCATGGACAGCGCAAAGGATTGGTGGACACCGCGCTGCGCACGGCGACCGCCGGGTATCTGACCCGCCGTCTGGTGGACGCGGCGCAGGATATCGTCGTCTCCGAGGAAGATTGCAAAGAGAAGGAGGGCTACATCATCCACGCCGAGGATTCCAAACACTCCGGCGAGCCGTTCTCCAAGCGCGTGCGCGGCCGCGTCGTCATGGAAGACGTGAAGGGCCCCGACGGCGACATCATCGTCAAGAAGGGCAAGCTCGTCTCCAAGGACGCCGCGCGGAAGATCCAGGACGCGGGCATCACCGCGGTGCGCATCGCATCGGCCATCACCTGCGCGTCGTTGGACGGCGTCTGCCGCCGCTGCTACGGCACCGACCTGTCCAAGAACGATCTGGTGAGGATCGGCGAGGCGGTCGGCATCATCGCGGCGCAGGCCATCGGCGAGCCGGGCACGCAGCTGACGATGAAGACCTTCCACACCGGCGGCGTCGCCGGCGGCGCCGACATCACCATGGGTCTGCCGCGCGTGGAAGAGATCTTCGAAGCCCGCCCGCCGCAGTTCAAAGCCATTATCGCGGAGACGGACGGCGTCGTCACGGCCGTGGAAGACCGCGGCAAACAGAAAGCCATCATCGTGGAAGCGCGTGAGGGCGGGGAAGCCCGCGAGTACCTCGTGCCGCCGTCGACCGCCGTCGCGGTCGCACCCGGCGACCCGGTGACCCGCGGCGACCGCCTCTGCGAAGGCCACGTGGATCTCAAGGAACTCTATGCCGCGACCGGCGACCTTGGTGCCGTCGCCCGCTACATCATCCGCGAGGTGCAGGCCATCTACTTCCCGACGGGCGACACCATCAACGACAAGCACGTGGAGCTCATCGTCCGCCAGATGTTCAGCCGTGTCCGCGTCGGCGATCCGGGCGACACCGAGCTGTTGGCCGGCGACGTCGTGGAGAAGCGCAAGGCGCTGCGCGAGAACGTCGCCGTAAAAGACATGGGCAAGACGCCGGCCAGTTACGACCAGCTCATCATGGGCATCACCAAGGTCTCGCTGACCACGGAATCGTTCCTCTCGTCCGCATCGTTCCAGGAGACCGCCAAGGTGCTCATCGAGTCGTCCATCGCGGGCAAGGAAGACCCGCTGCGCGGACTCAAGGAGAACGTCATCATCGGCCGCCTCATCCCCGCCGGAACCGGCCTCAAGGAGGAGCTGGAGAACGCCTAGCGAACGACTCATCGCGTGAGCCGTTCAGCGCCGCGCTTGCGCGGTGCCTCGGTCTGTGGTATATTTATAATTGAGGTGATACATGAAGAAGGTGTACGTTCTGACGCTCACCGGAGCCAGCAGGATCAGTCTCGCCCTTCCTGATCAACCCCCGTTCTGGACGTTGGATTTCTCCGGCACGCTGACCTGCGTCGGGGCGTTCAAGGAAGCGAAGAACTTCCTG
>DATJZE010000004.1:0-8069 GCA_035499235.1 Minisyncoccota bacterium
GGAACGAAAAACGTCTGCGCTCGGCAGACATCCTCGTGACCGGCACGGATTATCTGCCTTGGATGGAGCACCGTTCCCCTACCGGGGATGGTTGCTGGCGGGTCGTTGAGCCAAGTCTCTGGCCGCCTCGTGATAAACCGCTATTCAGTTGTACCGATATACTACCACAAACGAACGGCTCAGGCAATGAGCCGTTCGCCCACGCGGAGAGCCTGCTAGCGGACCTGACGCCACCAGACGGGGATGAGGTACACGCAGGAGATGACGAAGAGGACGATGACCAGCGGCATCCAGTTCAGGAAGAACGCGGGGAAGTACGCCCCAAGAATGATGCCCCCGCATATCAGGCCCAGCTTGAAGATGCTGACCTGCCACCAACTCATCGTGAAGTGTTTGAAGATGTTCATGCCCATAGTGTACGCCCATTCGAACGGCTCAGACAATGAGCCGTTCACCGCGGTTCTTTTCTTTTTGCCTCGATACGCGGGCGTACCCGCTCACGCGCCCTGCGATCGCGTTTCGCTAAGGCGCTCGGTGCGGGCACCGTCAAGGACCGACCTTGACCGTCCGTGCTGCCCGCATTCGCGGTTGTCCGCCCACATACCGAGGCGTGGCCTTTGGGAACGCCGAGAACCAGCGGAGCGGCCGTGCCGCCTGGAGGACCGTTTCACAGGGCGACGGCCCGAGAACCGAGACGCCCGGCCAACAAGCCGGGACGTCGTGTCCAACAGGTGGCATGGACGCGAAGCGCACCGACGAGCGAGAAAAGGAAACCCCGCCGGACGGGCGGGGGTGCTGACGGTCAGCGTTGCTGCTCGGGGGGCTTGGGTGCCCAGAGCGGACAGCGGGTGATGATCATGGCGACGTTGTCGGCCATGCACACCGCGTAAAGCTTCTGCGCGATGCTGCAGTGGTCGGCCGCGCCCGGCTTCATGTTGCGGCAGTTCAGGCACAGGCACTCGGACCGCCGCATCGCCTCCGTCGTGGGATTGACCCACACCGACTTGTCGTAATGAACGGCCTTGATCGGCGCTCGCTGCATGGCCATGCCGGCCTCCCCTTCGCCGCACATCCTACGCCAGTCGAACGGCTGAGGCAATGGGGAAGAAAAAGGCCGGACCCCGAGGGATCCGGCCCGACGCTACCGATCGAACATGCCGTCAAAGAGGGAATCGGTGCCGCAGACGATGAGCTTGAACATCTGCGGCGAGGCGTTCGCGATGGTGATGGTGTATCGGCGGCCGTCCTGCAGGAGCACCGCCTCCTGGAATCCGGACGAGTGGCGTCCGACCAGCTCCGCGTGGCGGCCGGTGTCCACGTAACCGCGCTTGAGACTGTTGCACGCCGGAAGCCGCACATCGAGCTCAGACAGGAGCACGCTGCATGCGCGCGCGACGCCGCCGGTCTCACTGCAGTACGCCACCACGACACTCCCAGCCGCCGTGAACCGGTCGTAGTTCGCCGGCGTCAGCGTGGTCCAGCCGGGATACGCCGGCCCGCCCACGACGATCGTCTCGCCGCGCGCGGCGGTGCAGGTCCTCTCGGAACCGCCCGGGGGCACGATGACGTAGCTGCCGCACGGGTCCATGGTAGCGACGAAGTCGCGCAGCGTGAACGCGGTGCAGGCGCGGAGCTCTTCGGTGGTCTGCACATTCGGGCAGGCGCGTCGCAGCGCCCGGATGACCTGGCCGCCGTATTCCGTCTTGATGGTCTCGTAGAGCCCGCTCATGGCGGCGTGGACGGCCATCATCCGCGTGGGCATCTGGGCGAGACCCTGGATGTCCGGCACGCCGTGGGGCCCGACCGTCACCGGGGGCGGCGTGGACGCGTCGACCATCCGGATGGCCAGGGACCGCGCCCGGTCCAAAAGCTCCCCGCGCAGCCCGAACCGCACGATTTCGCCGTGGCGGCCGGTGTTGACCAGCCGGTGCTCGATGGAGGGCGGGACGAATCCCTTCTGCGCCGCTTCCACCGTGCACAGATACTCCAGGTAGGCGACGAATCCGAAGTCGTTGGCGTCGCTCTCGAAGTCCACGCCGGGGAACAGCGACAGGATGTCGTCGTTGGGATGGCAATGGTACGAAATGAGCGGGCCGTGCGCGCACAACGGACGGAACTGCGCGTCATCGATGCTGACCGTCGTGGGTGCGGGACTCGCCGAGATCTCGTGCAGGATACCGTCACGTGCAGTGACGACGCCCGCATGCTCGGTGCCGCTGGCACACACCCGCGTCAGGTAGGCACGGGCGACGGTATCCGCGGCGTCCGACTGCGCCGGTGTGATGGCGGCAGCCGCCAGGAACATGGAAAGGAACATGGCTCAATCCTCCGTGGCCGGCATCCTACCGTACCGGGCGAAAAAGGAAACCCCGCCGGAAAGGGCGGGGTCAACGGTCACGGAGCCGGTGCGGCGTCGTCAGCCGGGGCAGCCAGAGCCGGGCCGCGATGAGCGCGAACCCGATGGCGATGAGGATATCGCCGACGCTGATGGCCGACATCACGTCCGGCCCGTCCCGGTCCAGGACGATACAGTCGGTCAGCCACCAGAGCCGCGTGGCCGTGGTCGTCGCCGCGTGCGCTGCACAGGCGACGCACTCACGTGGGACCGGCATCCGCAAGCCGTTGGCGATCATCGCGGCGACATTGCAGATGATGCCGCCGCACAGGACGAACACCGGCAGCACGGGGCGGCACATCATGATAATCGTCATGGCCAATAGGGCGGCGGCGCAGATGGCGGCGATGTTCGCCATGCTTGATGCCTCGCGGTGCCATGCGGCCCAGAAGACGGTGCCGCCCAGACCGATCTGCAGAACCGAGGCCGTCCGCGAGGGCCATATCCGGAGGAACCGTTCTTCGAACGTCCGCGACCGGCAGAAGACGCCGAGCACGGCAAGCACGAGCGACGAAAGTCCGACCGCCGCCGCAACGGCGGATCCCGGATGATCCACGCGCACCTCCGTGTATTCCATACCACAGTTTTTGGAAAAGGAAAGGCCGGACCCCGAGGGGCCCGGCCGGAGCTACGTGGTGACGAGGATGCCGCGCTTCTGCATCTCGCCCATGAACAACGACAGGACGAACGTGAACCGCAGCTGCTGCTTGTATTCGTCGCCGGTCGGAAGCCATTTGTTCCACCCGTCGGCGAGCCGCGTGAACAGGTGGTAGATGAGCGGATGCCGCGACGGGCTGAGCGCCAGCCCTTCGAAGCGGGTGCCGTCAGGCGCGAGGAACACGTACCGCATGAGGATGGTGCTCTCGGGGTCCTTCGGGTTCTGGTCCCGCATCTGGTAGCGGACGCGGAACGAGCAGGCGTCCTCGGTCTTGCTGCAGATGTGCCGCTCCACCAGCTCGTTGAGGATGAAGTCATTGCCCAGCGCCAGCGCGGCCGGCACGCCGTTGTGCGCCAGCGGGCCTTCCATCGTCCCGGATGCCCATGACGACGCGTCGGGCACGCCGTCCGGGGGCGTGGTGAACGCCAGCTCGTCGGCGAACGCGGGAACGGCGAGGACGGACATCGAAAGGAACGCAGCGGCCAGCATGGTTCTCATGCAGCCCTCCTTGGGACGGCATCCTACGCCGTCGCACGGAAAAAGGAAACCCCGCCGGAAAGGGCGGGGGTCGGGGTCACTGCTTCCAGAACTGCCACCAGCGGCGGGGCGGCGGGTCGGGGCGCCGCGTCGCCGGGACGCTGGCGTGGCCGCGGAACACGTAGGGATTGCCGAAGAGCGCGCGTGGCGGCTTCATCTTGAAAAACATGTACTCATACAGACAGCCCCCGTCGCGGTCGGAGTAGCAGAAGGCAAGCTTCCCGCCGTCCGCCAGCGTGAACACGTCGCCCGGACGGAATTTCTTCAGGCAGAGGACGCAGCCTGTGTGCGGACCGTCGTACACCGGCACCTCGTCGTATCGCATGTCCACCTCCGCCGGCATCCTACCCGATGGTCACAAAAAGGAAACCCCGCCGGGGAGGGCGGGGCCACGGAAACCTACGCGGCGGGGAGGCCGAGGCCGTACTGACGCTCGGCCCACTGGACGATATCCGCGTTGGCCGTCCGGTCGGCGAACTCCCGCAGGGCGGTCGCGGTGACCTTCGCGAGCGGGCGCATGACCGCCAGCAGGTGGATGTACGCCGCCGCCCGCACGTCGTCGCTTTCCTCGGGATCCAGATACGACACGAGCGCACCCTCGGCCGTCATATCCCCCTGTCGCGCCAGCTCGCCCAGCTCGTTGACGTAGAAGCAGCGGGGATGTTCCCTGTCGCGCCGTAGCAGGCGAATGATGAGCTCTTCCGCCGTCAGGGTCGTCTGTCGCACGGACCACCTCCAGTGATTGACACTATATATTATTCGTGGTACTTCGTCAACCGGAGGTGAGTATGCGATTCTCGGCACTGGAACAGATGCGCCGGTACGGTGTGCTGCGGGAGGACATCACGACAGCGCTGAAGTTCTCGCAACGCCTTGCGGAGTTCGACACCGCCATCTTCCCGGATGACCCCTGCGCGCTACAGATGACGCGTAACGGCGGCCTGACCGGATGCGCGCAGTACGTCACGATGCCCGGCAACGGCGAGATGTACGTACTGTACGTCGAACACGTGACCGAACGGCTGCGCGCCCAGGCGGCGCGCCTCATCGCGGAGCACGCGCACCAGGCGACCGTCGGCGAAGACGAGGCGTTCCGGCTCATCACGGACGCCATCGCGCTGCACGAAGTCCGTCACCGGCTGCAGGAACACCGCGGGCCTTCCCTGGAGCGCTGGGTTCCTTTCGACCTGGACGCGAAGGACGAGCTCGCGGTCATGGCCATGCTGACGAACCTCGCGCCGGAGAAGCGCACCCCACGCGAAGTGGATGCGCTGATCGTGGAGTTCCTCTACGTGACCGCGCGTCTTTCGGGCCACGACGACTTCGCGGAAGCCGTCCGTCGCGAACCCCGCTGAACAGAGTACGGCCCCGTGCATTGCACGGGGCCTTACCTTTCATTCGATCACGCCTCTTCCAGGATGATGCGCTCCGAGAACCCGCCGGCGTACGCGAGCTTCCGCTGGCGCCACCCTTCCAGCTGCTCCGGTCCGCACCCTTCCAGCGCCGCGAGCGCGTAGACGACTTCCATGATGTCGGCCAGCTCCTCGATATCGCCGGACACCAGGTACTCGTCCACTTCTTCGCGCAGCTTGGAGCGCAGCGCGGCGCGGAACTCGGCCGGCGAGGCGACGTGCGTCTTCGGGGTCTCGCCGCCCGCCCGGATCCTGCCGGGAACCTTGTCGCGGACCAGCTTGTCATACCGCTTCGTCATGTACCACCTCCGGTCAGCGGCAGGCGCCAGAGCAGGGTCGTTTCGTCGTACCGGAATCCGTTGCGGCGCGCCGACACGTCATACCGCAGGTAGAGCGTCGACGCCTTGCAATGGTACGCCCACTTGGAGTCCTTGCCGCGGATGCACGCGACACCGGCATAGCCGTGGAACCTGGCCCAGTCGGTGACGACGGCCAGCAGCATGCGCTCCCACCGGATGCCGACGAGGTACTCTCGCCGATGCTTGATGCCCTGTAGCTGCCGAATCACCACGCAGGAACCGTCGGGGTGGATTTCGCGGATGTCGAACGTCACGACTGCGAGCGGAACAGGATCCGCAAGCGGCATCACGTTCTCCAGCACGAATCCGTAGTCGCCGTCAGCGTACACTTTGCCGAACCGCTGGTTCGGATTGGTGAAGAAGCCTTCTTGGTAGCCCTTGCCCTCCACCAGTGCCAACTGCAATCTGCCGGCTTCCTGGCTGCGGCCCGCCGCATACCGCTTCACGTACGGCGCGAGCGGCACTTTGCAGTCACGGCCGAACTTGAACCGGCGCAACGGGTACCACGACCAGTCCGTTTCACGCGCCCGCCAGTGACGCAGACGCCACCACAGATCCACGGTTCACCTCCGCTGCATGCGATACCATGTTTTCCGGAAAAGGGAAACCCCGCCGGCGATGGCGGGGTTGCGGGACGCTAGCCGTCGAAGTTGTAGTCCCGGTGCGCTTCGGCCTTCTTGTCCGCCACGAGCTTGGCGAGGTCGCGGGGGTAGCGATGACCGGTGAACTCCACCAGCTCGCCCCACTGTTGCCAGTCGTAGCGGTGACACCGGTCCAGCGCGGCAGCCAGTCGCTCGATCTCACTGCCGGTCGCGGGCTTGCCGTACATGCCGTCCAACTCGAAGAGGTCATGGACGGAGCCGGTTTCGATGAGCACGCATCGGAGATCTTGGACGATATCCGGGGCCAGCGGGACCCCCTGCAGCGCCATCAGATGCGCGAGCTCGGCCCACCGGCTCATTCTGGGTGTATGCACGCCGCCGAACTCTTTGCGGAGCGCCGCTTCGCGCTCGTGCCACCGCCGAATGGCCCATGACGCCAGCGCCGACCACGTACGCTTGTCGGCCCCGAAGAGCACGAGCAGCTCGCAGACCGCATCGGCTTCGAGACGTCGGGCGATTTCCTGCCACCTCTCCATCGGCAGACGGATCTTCCGGCTCTTCACCATCGGACACCTCCGCGAGGTGGTATACCCTATTTCTTCAGCAACTGCAAAATCAGCCCGACGGTCTTGTCCTTCTCCTCGGCGTTGGATTCCGCCACGAACAGCGTGAGCGCGGTCAGCGCGGGCGCAGGCATCGCCACGCGGTCCAGCACGCCCATGCGGTCCAAGAACCAGATGAAGGCATACGCGCCGCAGCGCTTGTTGCCGTCCACGAACGGGTGGTCTTTGACGAGGAAGTAGAACAAATGCGCGGCCTGCTCCTGGACGGTCGGGTACACGGGTTTGCCGTCAAGTTCCTGCATGACGTTGCCGACGATGCCCGCAACGCTCCCCGCCTCCCGCTCGTTGGCGAACTGTTCGACCGCGCCGCCCATGGCGGTGAGCACCGTCTTGAACCGGGCGAACGCCTCGGTGAGCCGTTCTGCGGCAAGCGACACGGTGGCGGGCGTCGTGCCGGTTGACGGGAGTTTTTCGGTGTCGTAGGCATCCAACGCAGCCCACGCGTCGGTGTACGCGGCGATGAGTTCCTGGGCTTCGCGGTCGTCGGTCATGCCGTCATTCTACCGCGAACGCATGAAAAGAAAACGGCCGGTCCGAGGGGACCGGCCAGCTCACGGTTGGTTCTGGAAGCAATCGCGGGCGCCGCGATGGCACGCGCACCCGCACTTCCAGTCGCCGTTGCACCAGATGCATACGCGCTTCCGCCGTACCGGCTTGTGCTTCGCGCCGCGCTTGGGGACGTGCCGTTTGCACCGGGGCATCAGAACCTGAACTTCCTGCTCGTCGACCGTTCGATGAGGTCGTGCACGAGGTATCCGGCCATCCACGACATTGCCGCGAGATAGACCATCGACCAGAGTTCGTGCCGGCGGCCGATGGTCCCCAGCAGGTCGAAGACGCCCCACAGTGCGCCACCCATGATGAGCACCTCGGAGAGCACGAACTGGTGCTTGGACTTGTGGGTGAACACGCCGCCGTAGAATGCCAGGACTCCCAGACCGAACGCCGGAAACGCGAGTGGCACGCCGGTGTGGTCGGACGACCCCGCCCGCCACCACTGGTCGGTGGAGGCGAACAGCCACCACCAGAGGACGCTTGACAGACCCAGCACGACGTTCGTGATGACGCGCGACGCGGACCATCGCTGACCGTCCATGCATCACCTCCGCCGCATGTTATACCACATCCAAAGGTACTATGCCAGCCCTACCTCCGTCGTGCGGGCCGGAGCGCCGTCGCGATGACTTCCGGCATCGTCTTCGCGTAGACGAACGTCAGCTTATGTTTCGCCTCGTCGGGCATGTCCACCAGGTCACGCTTGTTGTCGACGGGAATGACGATGGACTTGATGCCGGCGCGCAGCGCGGCGAGCGACTTCTCTTTGAGCCCCCCGATCTCCAGCACCTTGCCGCGCAGGGTGATCTCGCCGGTCATGGCGATATCGCGACGCACCGGACGTCCGGTGAACAGCGACACCAATGCGGCGGTCAGCGCGATGCCGGCGGACGGTCCGTCCTTCTTGATGGCGCCCGACGGCAGGTGG
>DATJZE010000005.1:0-2937 GCA_035499235.1 Minisyncoccota bacterium
GCGCGCATGGTCGGTCATCACCGTCCTGGGCGTCGTCGCGTCCGTGCTGACCGTCGCGGTCCTGAACTGGTGGGTGCTCTGGACGGTCGCGCTCGCCGGCATGCTCGCCATGATCGCTTTCGACGCGATCAATGCGTCGCAACTCTCCGAGCAGTACGGGAAGCGGCGAAGCCGGTTCGCGCTGTCGCGGTTCCTGGTGCCGATGGTCGTCATCGTCGTGGGCGGGTTCCTGCTTCTGACCGGATTCGCCCTGCCGGGCGTCCGCAGCGCATTGCCGGTGGAAGTCGCGCCGTCGTACCAGCTGTCGTGGACCGTCGTGCGCGGCGTGTTCTCGCACAACATGCTGTTCGGCTGGGGACCGGAGAACTTCTCGCTTGCGTTCGACAAATTCGGCGCCGGCGCTCTGGCGAACACCCAGCTTGCGTCGTTCCGGTTCTATGACGCCAACGCGGAGCTGTTCAACATCGCGGTGCACGGCGGTGTGGTCGCACTGGTCGCTCTCCTCTTCCTTGGATGGTGTGTCGTCCAGGTGCTGATGCGCTTCGGATCGGCCATCGGGGAGGATTCCGTCCGCGGCGAAGCGGCCGCGTTCGCGACGGAGGCGTCCGGGACGCTGGCCGCGCTCATCGCGGTCGGGGTCGCGTTGTTCCTGTATCCGTTCAACATCACGATACTGGCGATCGCGTTCGTCCTGCTCGCGCTTGCCGGACTGGTCATCGGCGGCGGACGGAGCACGGTCGTCGACATCGAAGAGCGGCCGATGTTCTCGTTGGGCGCATCGCTCGGATTCATCATCGGGCTCATCTTGGTCCTGTCCGGCCTGTACTTCACGTCGGTGCGGTACATCGCCGATGCCCGGTACGCGTCAGCGCTCGCGGAATCCACGCCGCAGGCCGCGATGGACGGCATCGTCAAAGCGATCGCGCTGAACGGCTCCGACGACCGGTTCTACCGTGACGGCTCACAGGTCGCGCTGACGTTGGTCGCGGCCGAAACCTCGAAACCGGCCGGGCAGACCGACACGACGAAGATCCAGAACCTGGTGGCCGCTGCGGTCCAACTCGCCCAGCGGGCGGTCCAGACGTCGCCGGAGGAATCGCTCAACTGGGCCAATCTTGGTCTCGTCTATCAGTCGCTCTCGGGCTTGGTGGACAATGTGGAACAACTTGCGGCTGATGCGTATGCGAAGGCCAGTGAACTCCGTCCGGGAGACCCGACATTCGATAACAGCGTCGGTCAGATGTGGCTCTCGCGGGCGGACCTCGTGCGGCAGCTGGCCAACGGCTCGACATCGGCACAGTTCCAACAGCAATATGACGCTGCGCTGACCAACGCCGTCGCCGCATTTCAGAAGGCGATCGACAAAGCACCGACGTACGGACTCGCCATCTATAACCTCGGTGCGGCCTACGACCGGCAGGGGCAGACGACTGACGCCATCAAGCAGCTGGAGAAGATCGCGCCGTACAACACGGATCAGCCGACCCTGATGTTCGAGCTGGGACTGCTCTACATCCGCGCGAACCGGCATCCCGACGCTCTCACGATGATGCAGCGCGCGGTCCTGTTGGCTCCGCAATACGCGAACGCACGCTGGTACCTGGCGTTGCTGTTGGAGGAAAAGGGTGACATCCAGGGTGCGCTCGCGCAGTTGCTGGAAATCCAGAAGACCAACCCCGATAACACGGCGCTCAACGACAAGATCACCCAATTGCAGGCGGGAACCCGCGCCATCCCGCCCGGCAAGGTGATTGATAACAAGCCGCTGCAGTAGTACAGTGGTCCCCGTGCCGGACCTCCGTGATCGGACAACGCTCTCGGTGATAACCGCCATATCGGTGGCGGTTATCTGCGTGGCGGTCTACATCATCTGGGCGTTCGGGGCGTACGACACGCACGCCACCGGCACGGTGCAATTCACCGTGCAGCCCGGATGGGGCGGGGGACGCATCGCCGGCGAGCTCCAGAACGCAGGGCTCATCCGTTGGACCTGGGCGTTCATCTTCTTCGAGAACTGGACGCATACCGGTGACCGGCTGCAGGCGGGCACGTACGTCCTGTCACAGCGGATGACGCCCGCGCAGATCGAGCACATCATCGCGACCGGCGGAGCGCTTTCCACCGACATCACGGTGACCATCCCGGAAGGGATGAACGTCTGGGATATCGATCACCTCCTGCTCCGGCAGAACATCATCACGACACCGGGCGCGTTCAGCGGCGCCTACCACGCCCGCGAAGGATACCTGTTTCCTGACACCTATCGGGTGCCCGCCAGCGCCAGTGCGGCGGACGTCGCCACGAGGATGGAGCAGGAATTCACGACCCGCGCCTCGGACTATACGGCGCAGCAGATCGTCGTCGCGTCCATCCTTGAGAAGGAAGCCAGGACCGCCGACGACATGGCGCTCATCTCCGGCATCATCGCCAAGCGCATCGCGGCGGGGATGCCGCTGCAGATCGACGCGACCGTCGCCTACGGCTGGTGCGTGCGGACGAAGGGCTTCGCGGGCTCCTGCGATGTGACCCAGGCGCCGCTGGTCACCGAAGTGAAGAAAGACGGTCCGTACAACACCTACACGCGCACAGGCTTGCCGGCCGGTCCGATATCCAATCCCGGCCTAACCGCACTGAACGCCGCAGCGCATCCGACCGTATCGCCGTACCTGTACTATCTGTCCACCCGCGACGGCTCGCAGATCATCTACGCGAAGACACCCGCCGAGCAGGCACAGAACCGTGCCAAGTACCTAGGGCTGTAGCTCTTGCCACGGTGTTTCGTCTGTGCTAGGATGTTCGGGTAACCGTAGACAGGGCGCGGGGAATACCCATAAGACGCCCCGAGGTGGTCGATCTACGGTTTTCCCGTAGATTCTCTATTTCTACGATGAAAACCAAAGCACAGAAGAAAGAATCCATAGACGCCCTGGAAGCATC
>DATJZE010000006.1:0-7404 GCA_035499235.1 Minisyncoccota bacterium
TGGCGTCACCAAAGTCGTGATAGGACTTCTCGAGCTTCTCCGCCAGGTCACGCGCCAAGTTGGCCTCGGCGACGACTTGAGACAGCTCCGCTGCCATGTCGCACCTCCGATTTTATTATAGCACGGCTTTTTTGCTACTGCAAGTCGCCCAGGATGTCTTCCACGTCGCGGGAGGCGCCCTCCTTGGAACCCATGAGGCCGGACGCCATGCGGCCGCCTTCGGGTTCCTCGATGCGGACATTGACGCGTGAGTTGTTGCGCATGCCCACGATGCGGGCGAGCGTGCGGATGGCTTTGGCGGTGGAGCCGGAGCGGCCGATGAGCAACGGCATGTCCTTGGGGTCCACGCCCTTGATGGTCAACAGGACGCCGAGCTCGTCCACGGTACGGGTGACGTTCACCGGGTCGGGCGTGTTCACGATGCTTTTTACTACGAATTCCACGAACTGTCGGTCAAGATCGTCTGCCATGCGGTTGGTCGGTTATGGGGTACAGGATACAATCTGCCACATTCCTACGAAATGACAAGATTCAGCAGCCTGCCCGGCAGATAGATGACCTTCGACGGTTCCCTGCCCTCCAGGTGCCGCGCCACGGCCTCGTCGTTCTTGGCCGCCGCAATCGCGTCGTCTTCCGCCATGTCGCCCGGCAGTTGCAGTACCGCCCGCACTCGCCCGTTCACCTGCACGGGCACCGGAACCGTTTTCGTTTTGGACAGTGCCGCGTCATACGTCGGCCACGGCTGTGTATGTACGGACGTCTTCTTCTTGAGCACGGCACGCCAAAGCTCTTCGGCGATGTGCGGTGCCAACGGCGCCAAAAGCAGCACGAATCGTTCGCGTTGGTTCTTGGTCAGTGTTGTCCCGCGGTCCTCGGTGGTATTGAGGAGCTTCATCAGTGTACTGACGCACGTGTTGAACGACAGCGTCGCCAGGTCGTCGCCGACCGCTTTGACGGCATCATTGAGCGCGCGCTCCGTTTCTTCATCCCCTTTGCGGGCCGCAGGTTTCTGGAACAGATCCCACACGCGGTTCAGGAACCGCCGTACGCCGACGATGCCTTTGGTGTCCCACGGCCCGCCCTGCTCGTACGGCCCCATGAACGCCAGGTACATCCGCACGGTGTCGGCGCCGTACTGTGTGACCTGTTCGTCCGGATCCACGACATTGCCGCGGCTCTTGGACATCTTCTGGCCGTCCGGGCCCATGATGATGCCGTGGTTGCGGCGCGCGGTGAACGGCTCGTCGAACGGGAGATAGCCAAGCTCGTGCAGGACTTTCGTGAAGAACCGCGCGTACAACAGATGCATCGTGTTGTGCTCCGCGCCGCCCACGTACAACGGCACCGGCAGCCAATGCTTCATCGTGGCCTTGGACGCGAACTCGCGCGCGTTCTTCGGATCCGTATAGCGGAGGAAGTACCAGCTGGAGTCCACGAACGTGTCCATCGTGTCCGTCTCGCGCTCCGCCCAGTCGCCGCACTGCGGACATTTGACACGCAACCACTCGGCAGCGCGGGCCAGCGGTGAGCGGCCGTCTTCGGTCGGCTTGAAGTCCTCCAGCGGCGGGAGCTTCACCGGCAGGTCCGCATCAGGCACCGGCACGTAGCCGCACACCGCGCAGTGGACCAGCGGGATGGGCACGCCCCAGTAGCGCTGGCGTGAGATGACCCAGTCGCGGAGCTTGAACGTCGTCTGCGCCTCTCCCGCATGCTTCTTCTTCAGCTCGGCGACGACGGCATCGGCGTCCTGCAATGCCGCATCAGAGACCGGCAGACCGAACTGCGCGGCGAACTGCGCATCGCGTTCGTCGTGCGCCGGAACCGCCATGATGGCGCCGGTGCCGTAGGATCCGAGCACATAGTCGGCGACCCAGACGGGAATCAGCTCACCCGACAACGGATTGACGGCATGAATGCCCGTCGCGGAACCGGTCTTCTCGCGATTGCCTTCCATGCGTTCCAGCTCGCGCTTACGGAGCGCGCGGGCAACGTAATCCTTCACGCCCTTCGGAGCTTCCCACCCCGCATCCATCCATTCCCGCGCCTTTTCGGGTGAGATGACCAGGAACGTGACACCGAAGATGGTGTCCGGCCGCGTCGTGAACGTCTCCACCGTGTGAGTGTCCGGCTGGTCGGGAATCTTCAGCTTCCAGATGATGCGGGCGCCACGGGAACGGCCGATCCAGTTCTCCTGCGCGAGCCTCGTCGTGCGGGGCCAATCCAGTCCCTCGATGCCGTCCACCAGACGCGACGCGTAGCGCGTCGTCCGCATCATCCATTGTTCCAGGTGCTTCTGGATGACCTCGGTGCCGCACCGCTCGCAGCAGCCGTCCACGACCTGCTCGTTGGCCAGCACCGTGCGGTCCTTCGGACACCAGTTGACATTGGTCTGTGCGCGATACGCAAGTCCCTTTTCGAACATGCGGTTGAACATCCACTGCGTCCACCGGTAATAATCGGGGTCGATGGTGCGGACTTCGCGCGACCAGTCGAACATCGCGCCCATGCTTTCAAGCTGCGCCGTCATACGCGAGATGTTCGCGCGCGTCCATGCCTCCGGATGCAATCCGCGCTGGATGGCCGCGTTCTCGGCGGGAAGGCCGAACGCGTCGAACCCGATGGGATACATCACGTTGTGCCCCGTCATGCGACTGTATCGTGCGTGCATGTCGGGCAACGCGAACGCGTACCAATGACCCGCATGCAGGTCGCCTGACGGGTACGGGAATTCCACCAGCACCATACGGTTCTTCTTGCCGCGGACCCGGTCCGGGATGCGGTAGAGATGCTCCGTCGCCCAGCGGCGTTGCCACGCAGGTTCGATCTTTTCCGGCTCGTAGCTCATAGGCAGAGTGTAAGCAAAAATCGGCCTGTTTTCAAGCCGATTTTTGCTTCACCAGAATACAATTATGGTACCACTACTGCCCTACGATGACCAGTATGTCGGCTGTGGATGATGCTTCACCCTTCGGCAATGACGACTGGACCTGTCCCTTCAGGAGTGCGGCGAGTGTCGCGACCGCGTTCGGATTCTTGCCCCCCGAGAGGTCGATGATCTGCGTGGTGGTGTAGCTGTTCTTGGCATCCGTCACCTGTCCGATGGTGATCCAAGTGTTTTTCTTGAGCGTGCTCGCCATTGCGCCGGCGAGACCCGCCTTGGAAGTGCCGTTGCGCACGTCGACGGTGACATTCTCCGGAACGCCCGGCGTCGCCGACGGGCTCACCGAGGCGCTGGCGGATGCATTTGCATCGGGCAGCGGCGTGGCATCATTGCGGACGATGGGTCCGACGTTCACCAATTTGTTGGCGACCGCATCATAGATGATGGCGCGGTTGGAGTAGAGCAGCAGGATGTTGCCGTCTTTGGCATCCGCATAGAACGGTTGCTGTTGTGCAAGTTGCGAAGTGTTCTGCAGAACGACGACGGACGGATTCTCGTCCGCAGGAACCACCATGAACTGGCTGATGCGGCTCACCAACTCACTGACCTGTTGGTCGCTGACTTTGGCGCCCGGCTGCGAGGCGAGTTGGGCGAGATCGTCTCCCCCGTGCCGTGACCAGACCAGCGAGGCACCGACCGCCACGACCACGATCACGACCGCTGCGATGATGAGCTTGTTGCGCATGGTGATGTTAGATTATGTCGCGACTCTAACAGACCCTCAGGCGAATGCATCCACAACTTCTCCACAGAAGTCCCTACCGGTTCAGCGCCGCCCGTGTCGCAGGACCGACGAATCCGACCTGGGCGATGCCGTTGGCCTTCTGGAAGGCCTTGACCGCGCCAACGGTCGTGGGACCGAAGAGTCCGGTCGCATCGACATCAGCCGGGAAGAAGCCAAGGGATTTGAGTTTGAGCTGGAGCTGACGGACTTCTTCACCGCGGGAACCGCGGGAGAGGAACTTCGTGAAGACGTAGGTGCCCGAGGGTGCAGGAGTCGGTGCAGGGGTGCCGGTGCCGACGGTGGCGCCATCAGGGTAGGTCTCAGAGGATGGGATGACCGTGATATTCGCCCAGTTGTAGCCGAAGCGGTTGAAATCGTCGGCGGTCATGATCCAGTGCTTGATGCAGTTCTGGAGCACGTAGACCTTGGTATCCCCTTCGTAACGGACCAGTGAGTTCTCGGCACGACGACAGACAGCAGGGGTCGGAGACGGGGTGGGAGTCGGCGTGGGAGGAACGTAGGCTACGCCACCGCCGCCACCTGAGGGAGGAGGTGTGGGAGTCGGCGTGGGAGTCTCGTGACGACTGGAGCCGCCACCAGAAGAAGTGCATGCCCCCAGACAGGGAACGTAGGTCGATGCCTTGGTCGCCTGGAAGATGCAGAGGCCGTCCGCGACGGTGCACGTCGTATCCACGAGCCCATCAGTGGTCCAGTCGCCCGTGCCGCTCGGCGAACGCACGATCTGCAGGACCTGCCCGTCCAAATCCCTGCCCACCCAAATGTGAAGCGTGATAGCCGGGTTGAACGTGAGCCCGAGGTTCGGAATGCCCCACTCCAGGGTGCCCTCGACGACACTGCCGACGGCAAGTCCAGCGAGGGTTCCGGGATCCGGTGCTCCGATGGAGACGGATGCGACGTTGAAGGAGCCGGCCGAGGTGATGACCGTGCCGTCGGCCAGGTCGACGCTGCTGCTCGCGAGGTTACTGAGCGTGACGTTGCCGTTCACGGTGATCTGCGTGGAACTCGAGGCGGTGCCGTTGTACTCGAACACGCCGCTCGTGAAGAGGTTGCTCGGTATCTTCCCGTCCACCAGTTGTGGGGAATTCGACGCCAAGAACGGTTCGACCGTCACACCTTCGGTGACGTCATTGTTCTCATCACCCGGACCGGCACTGCTCCCCCAGAAGTTGTTGGTGGCATCCAGCTGATGAGCCGACCCGTTGTCGATGCCGTCGCATGCGTTCCCTGTGATGTTGTTGTAGTGAGCCACGATGCCGGTGCCGGCGCTCCCACCGAGATGGATGCCGCTTCCGCAGTTCTCGTTACCGATAATCTGGTTGTTCGTGATGGTGATGTCGGACCCGGAGTCGATGAGGATGCCATCTTCGTTCCCGACATATTCATCGCCCGCGATCGTAGCGTATCCGATGACATTGCTGTCGATGACGGCACCGCTGCTGTTGATGTTGTGGATGCCGTTCGAGTTCTGGGCAGCGATATTGTCGTCGAGTGTATTATTGTTGGACTGCTTGGCGATCCGGAAACCATCATTGTCGTTACCTACGGCGATGTTGCTCGTCAACTCGTTATTGCTCGAGTGATCGTTCAGAAAGAAACCTATCAGGCCGTTCTCCGATGCCTCGTTACGATTGAGGACATTTTCACTTGAGCTACCCACTATGAATCCACCGCCGCCGGTATCTGCGGAATTCCCGGTCAGCATATTCCCATTTGACCTGCCCGCCAGACGGAACCCGACCGTGGCGTATGTCGATTGGTTATCAGAGATGGTGTTCTCGTTCGAACTGCCGATCAGGCTGACCCCGAGATAGGTAGTACTCAGCACGTTGCCGGTGATGGTATTCCCGGTCGAACCGGCGCTCAGAAGGATTCCGGAAGTGTCGACGTCGGAGATGGTGTTGTCGGTGATCGTATCGCCGCTCGAGGTGATGGTATACACGCCCATATAGATGTCGTGGATGAGGTTCCGCGCGACCTCGATGCCCGATGAACCATTGTCCAGCAGCACTCCCGTATCATCCTCGTCACCGTTGTAGATGTCGTTGTTGAGGATGTGGACGTCCGTGAGGTCGTCGTTCACGTAGACGTCGAAACCTCCGCAGTCATCCGAGTGGATCTGGAAGCCTTCCACAGTGACACCGCTCGCATTGATACTGACGGCATCGTTGGTAGTGCACACCGTATCGAATATCTCCGGAGCCTCCTCGGCGGGTCCCCGACCCGATTCAGGCAGGAGGCCTTCCAACGTGAGCGGTTTATCGATGCTGAGTTCCTCATCATACTCTCCGGACAAAACGTGCACCGTTCCACCGGCGGACGTCGTGTCGATGGCATCCTGGATCGAGCTGAAGGCATCGAATTGCCAGACAAGGCTTGTGTCGTTGTCGGAGTTGTAGGTGTCGACATCGTCCTGGCTTTCCCATGCCGAATCGACATAGACGGCGCCCGGCTGCGGTTGGAACGTCGCGGTACAGGTCATGTCGCCGGTGCCCATGGTGAAGTCAGCGCTGCAACCCTCGCCTGACCAGCCTGCGAATGCGGACCCGTCACCGGGTTCTGCGTCGAGGCTGACCTCGACGCCCTCGTGGACAAGGGCGCTGCACGTGTCCCCGCAATCGATGTCGCCGCCCGTAACGGTGCCCGTCCCGTCGCCGGCAAGCACGACGGTGAGGGTGTGCTGCGGGGTCTCGGTGAATGATGCGGTACACGCGATGGTATCCGACATGGTGACGACCAACGGATTGTCGGAGCTCGTACAGCCGTCGCCGGTCCAACCGGAGAATAGCCAGCCCGGGTCGGCATTCGCCGTCAGCGTGACGGTGTCGCCCTGAGCGTACGTACCGTTGCACGTTCCTGAGCCTGACCTGCAGTCAGCAATGGTGCCGTCACCGCTTGATACCACTCCATGCTCACCGACTGTGACCGTAAGATCCTCGGAAGCGGCCGAGGTGAAGATATACGCCTCTTTTATTCCGGACCCGCCGACCCCGATCCACTTCCCGTCCGAGGAAATAGCATTGGATATTCCGAACCCGTCGGTGTTGGTGCCGTCGCTTGCGGAATGGACTTCGCCGGCATTCCAGCCGCCGTCATCGGTGTACACGTAAATCGAACCCGGCGCGGAACCGTAGGTATAGGTTCCGGTAACCAGGCGCGATCCGTCGGAATTCAACGAGACCGAGGTGCCGATCCTCTGACCGGCGGTTTCCGGGCTCAATTCAGTTCCTGCGTCCCATCCGGCGGTATAGGTGAATACATACGCGGCTCCTTCGTTCGTATCCGGGTCTGATCCGTGATCGACATCATGCAGGTTGGCGCCCGTGGCGACCCGCAGGCCGTCACCGCTCACCGCCACGACATATCCGAACTCATCGCCCGCCGAACCATCGGGTGCGGTAAGCTTCGTCTCGGTGACCCAGGAGGCGCCGGTGTAGACATAGACGGCACCCTTATTCGAAGTCACGCCGGGGGAGCCGACCGCGATCGTTCCGCCGTCGGATGACATCCCGACCGCCTGACCGAAGGTATCGCCGGCAGCCCCATCGCTCGCCGTCAATTTCTTCTCCTGCGTCCATCCCGGACTTTCGGACGTGCTCGCGAACACGTACGCAGCTCCCTGGTTCGCATTGACATCGATATCGGCGAACGGCGCCCCCACGGTGACCTTCGTACCGTCGGCGGAAATCGCGACGGACGTGCCGAACTGATCGTTCAGCGC
>DATJZE010000007.1:0-10332 GCA_035499235.1 Minisyncoccota bacterium
CCGAGCCGGAGACACAGCAGGAGACCGCCCCGATGATCGTCAACCGGACCGGCTGCCCCGTGCGGGTGAACGGCCGGATCATCCCACCGGGTGCTCCGTTCCGGGCAGACCCGGACAGGGACTCGGTCAGCGTGCAGTCCACAACCTGCGCACTGGCGTACAAGTCAACCGACCGGGGCACCGCTCTGGTCTGCAAGTAGGAGGACATGATGCAGTGGCAGAGGTTCGTGCAGGGCGTCGTGCTCGGGCTGGTCATCGCCTTCGCGGCGATCGTGATCTTCACGATCGGGGCTCTCGTGGTGCTGTGCTGCACGCACTGCACCCCCGCACCGACCGCGACCGTGTCGACATCGGCGCCCGTCGTGGCCCCCGCGCCGCCCGCGGACCCGACGCTCAAGGCCGTCCAGGCTCTGAGTGCCGAGATCCGCGAGCAGCGGCGTGAGGACAACGGACGATTCCAGGTCATCGACGAGCGGCTCCGACGGCTGGAGCAGGGGAGGCGGTACTACACGCCGCCCCGGCCGACCAACCCGTGCGACGGCTGGTCGGAGGAAACGATCCCCCCGACCATCCCGTAGCGACCGAGGCCCGATTCCGAAAGGAGTCGGGCCTCTTCTTTTTGCTTGAAAAACTTGACGAAACTGCTATCATTCGCTCATGCATCTTGTCTCGCAGAGCCCACAAGATACCGGCGCCATCGCGGCCCGCTTGGCCACCACCTGGAAAGATGCCTTGCGGGGCAGAAGTTCTGCCCTGGTGGTGGCTCTGGAAGGCGAACTCGGCGCAGGGAAGACAACCCTGGTGCAGGGCATCGCCCATGCCTTGGGCATCCGCGAGATGCCCAAGAGCCCGACCTTCAATCTGGTCAAGGAGTATCCGGTGCCCGGGACGGATCTCCATGTGTGGCACGTGGACTGCTACCGGCTCTCGGGACGGGCGGACCTCGCGGCGCTGGATCTGCACCATGTGTTCGCGGACCCGCACAATCTCGTGCTCGTTGAATGGGCGCAACGGGTCGCAGACGCATTGCCGGACGACCATATCGTCGTCTGTATGGAGCATGCAGGTGCGGACAAACGATCGATTTCCGTGAACGAACACCCGAAACGCTGACATGCGGAAACTCATCCTCATCGATTCCAATGCGTTGGTCCACCGCGCGTTCCACGCGTTGCCTCCGTTGACGGCGCCCGACGGGCGCATGACGAATGCGGTCTACGGATTCACCTCGGTGCTCCTGAAGATGCTCAACGATCTGAAGCCCGATTTCATCGCCGCAACGTTCGACATGGCCGGGCCGACGTTCCGTCATGAGGAATACGAGGAATACAAAGCGACCCGGGTCAAGGCACCTGATGAACTCTATGCACAAATCCCGCTGGTCAAAGACATCCTTACGGCGATGGGCATCCCCATCTTCGAGCATGCGGGATTCGAGGCCGATGATGTCATCGGTACCATCGCCCAACAGACGCAGGAACTTCCCGACCTGCAAACCATCATCGTCACCGGCGACCTGGACACGCTCCAGCTCGTCCACGGCAAGAAGGTCGTCGTCTTCACGCTCCGGAAGGGGATGACCGATACGGTCACGTATGATGAATCGGGCGTTCACGAGCGCTACGGGATGTCCCCCGGACAGGTGCCCGATTTCAAGGGACTGAAGGGAGATCCGTCGGACAACATCCCGGGCGTCAAAGGCATCGGCGAGAAGACCGCAGTCTCGCTCATCCAGGAATTCGGCTCCGTCGAAGCACTCTATACGGCGCTCGAGCGGCCTTCGTTCGCGCAGGAAGCGGCGCCGAAGGTGACTGCGAAACTGCGTACGAAGCTGCTGGATCAAAAAGACAGCGCTCTGTTCTCCAAGAAGCTTGCGACCATCATCCGTGACGTCCCGCTCGCATTCACTCTGGAAACCGCTGATTGGCGGAAGAATCTGGACCTCGCCAAGCTGGAATCGCTGTGCCGGGACCTCGGATTCTACTCATTGGCGAAACGCATCCCGACGGTGCTGCACAAGGTCGTGGCTGAAACCACCGGTCAGGTGCTCGATTTGGACGGAACCGCACAGCCACTGTCCAGTGGTTCGGTCCAGACCCTGGGACCTGACGAATTTCCGACGGGGGATGTGGCGGCGGTCGCCGCTGAACTCGACGACGAAGCGGTGCGACACCTGTATCTGACCGCTGACGGCCAGGAGGTGTACGAGCTGAAGGACCCGACGCCGGAACGCGTCGTCCTGACTCTGGCGAAATACCGTACGGTCATCGCGCACGACCTGAAACCGCTGCTCAGACTCCTGCCTGACACGAGGGCGCTGATGTCGCATGTGGTCGAAGACAGCGACATCGCCGCATGGCTTGTCGCTCCGGACCAGCGGGAATACGGACTCGACCGTGTGTACTACGAATTCGCCGCTCAGGCGCTGGATGCATCTCCGGCTGCATGGCCCGTCGCAATCTGGCGTTTGCATCCGATTCTCCAGGAGAAGCTGCGCAGTCTTAAGCTGCTGCCGGTGTATGCCGACATCGAGATGCCGCTGGTGCCGGTCTTGGCTGATATGGAAAAGCGCGGCATCCGTGTGGATACGCGCACCATCGATGATCTCCTGACGATCGCCAGCCGTGAAGTCACCGATCTGGAGCAAAAGATCTGGAAGCTTGCGGGCACGGAATTCAACATCAATTCGCCGTCGCAGCTCGCGGATATCCTGTTCAACCGACTCGCCATCCGGGGGCGGGTCCGGCGGACCAGCGGCGGAGCGCCCTCCACGGCGGCACCCGAACTGGAGAAACTGCGCGAGGAACATCCGATCATCGACCTCATCCTGCAGTACCGCGAGATGTCCAAGCTCAAGACGACCTACATCGAGCCATTCCCGTCGCTCGTGCGTGCCGACGGTCGCGTCCATACCACCTACAACCAGACAGGCACCGCCACCGGACGACTCTCGTCGTCGGATCCGAACCTCCAGAACATCCCCACCCGTACCGAACTCGGCCAGCGGTTCCGTGCGGCCTTCGTCGCCGATCCGGGATGGAAGCTGCTGTCATTGGACTACAGCCAGCTGGAGCTTCGCCTGGTCGCCCACATGGCACAGGACCGGACCATGATCGAGGCGTTCCGAAACGGAGAAGACATCCATACCAGGACCGCTTCCGAAGTCTTCGGATTGGCCCCCGCCCAGGTCACCAAAGATATGCGCCGTCAGGCGAAGGTCCTCAACTTCGGCATCATCTACGGCATGGGCGTGCTCGGATTCGCGCGCGCAGCCGGAGTGACTCGCGACGCGGCGAAGCGGTTCATCGACGAGTACTTCGCCAGGTTCGCCGGCGTGTCGCGGTACATCGAGCGGACGAAGCATGAGGCGTACGAGCGCGGTTTCGTGGAAACACTTCTGGGCCGTCGTCGTCCGCTCCCGGACATCGCCAGCCGCATCCCGCAACTCGCCGCCGCCGCCGAGCGGATGGCCGTCAATCATCCGATCCAGGGAACCGGTGCTGACCTCGTGAAACTCGCCATGATCGCGGTCGACCGCCATCTCCGCGACACAGGGCAAGACGCTCGTGTACGCATGCTTCTGCAGGTCCATGATGAGCTCGTCCTGGAGGTGCGGGCGGACATCCTGGATGAGGTCACCGCCGAGATACGATCCATCATGGAATCGGTGCATGCGTTGGATGTACCGCTCATCGTCGATGCGAAGAGCGGCGAGAATTGGGCTGAAATGACGCCCGTGCCGCGATGAAACGTCTCCGGATACCACCGCTTGACGCGATGACGTGGACCGCGCTCGGAATCGCAGCGGCCGTCGGCATCGTCTTCTTCGCCTGGCTGATTCGCCGGCCGACGTTGGTCGTCACCAACAAGGAGCACATCGCTTCGGCGACGAGCCCGCTGACGGGGGAGCCGTGCGCGGAGGCGACACGCCGTCCGCTGGCCGTCATGCTTTCATCGGACCCCGAGGCACGGCCGCTCTCCGGTCTCGCCGAGGCTGATATGGTGTTCGAAATGCCGGTCACACCGAACGGGATCACCCGGTTGATGGCCGTGTTCCAGTGCGCGGATCCCCGGGAGATCGGTTCCATACGGTCCGCGCGCGAGCCGTTCATTCCGCTGGCGCAGGGCCTGAACGCGATCCTTGCGCACTGGGGAGGTGAGCGGGATGCGCTGGCACAACTGAACGCGCATGTCATCGATAACATCGATGCCCTCATCTACGAGGGGTCGACGTACTACCGAAAACCGGGCATCCCGAAGCCACATAACGGATTCACGACGCCCCAATTGCTCCGCGCACGCGCCGCTGAACTCGGCTATGCGGCATCGGCATCCATCGACCCGTACGTCCACACCCAGGCGAAGCCCGAGCACAATCTCGGCTCGCTCGTTTCCGTGGCTTCGGTCTCGTGGCCTCAGGGAATGGACGTGTCGTTCCGGTACGATGCGAATTCGGATACCTATCTGCGATGGCGCGGAGGAACGCCTGAGATCGACGCGTTGACCGGCCAACAGGTCTCCGCATCCGTCGTGATCATCATGGATACCGATGCCTCGTTTCTCTACGACCAGTACATCTCGGTGCGCGTCACCGGACAAGGAATGGCGTCCATCTATCAGGACGGTAAGGTCATTCGTGCGACCTGGAAAAAAGCAGGGCCAACGTCTATGCTGACCTTCATGGACGCGCAGGGACATCCAGTGCCGCTCACACCGGGAAAGATCTGGGTCCTCATCGATGCCCCGCTTCCGCAACCATGATCACGCTTCTCTACGGCACGGATGCCTGGCGGCTTGACCACGCAGCACGCGAGTTCCGTGCGCGGTGGTCAGCATCGGGCGGCACGCCGCCGGTCATCCTGGACGGGGCGTCCCCTGACACGAGCGATGAGCTGGAACGGATGCTGAAATATCCGACGTTTTTCGGTGCCGCCGTCCTCGCGACGGTCAACGATCCGCTGACGATTCCCGGACTCATGAAGATGCTGACGGCCAACGACGCGCACCGTATCCAGGACGTCCACATCCTTCTTATCCAGCGGACATCGGCGAAGGAATCTGCGGAACGGAACAAGGCGCTGGCCGGGCTCGCCCGGATCGCCGCGAAGACAACGGAGTTCGCGCCGCTCACCGGCGCCCGATGCGCAGGCTGGGTACGGGAATATTGCGCGCAGACCGGCCGGGAGATCACGCCGGAGGCCGTCGCTGAACTCATCCGCCGGGCCGGCACCGAGACATGGGCGCTCGTCAACGAACTGGAGAAGCTGTGCGCATATGAACCCGAGCGTGTCACGATTGCAACGGTGCAACTCCTGGTGCCGCGTCCGCATCAGATGGACGAATGGGAGCTCTCCGATGCGATCGGGACGCGCGATAAGCGCGGTGCCATCACGGCACTGCACCGCCGCGTCGCCAACGGAACGCCGGAACCCCTTCTCATCGGCAGTCTTGCGTCATCGGTACGATCGCTCCTCATGGTCCGCGAACTCGCCGATCGGGGAATTCCACCGGCCGCCATCGCGAAGTCATCGGGTCTGCATCCGTTCGTCGTGGCCAAAACGCTGCGGGGGGCGCGTGCATATGATCCGCGCGCTCTGCGGAACGCGCACAGCCATCTGGCACTCCTTGACCGAGCTTCGAAGGAGGGCCGTGCCGACGCGGTCGACGGACTTTTCGGCATACTCCTGGCGCTCTGATGGACTACCTCTCCTACGGACGTGCATCGGAAATCACGGAACCTCGCGAACGGCGATGGTACCGGATATTGGAGATGCAGCCGGGCATTCTGGCATGGCTCACGCTCATCATGGTGGTCGCCGCATCATACTGGGTTCCTGTCTATGCGGCGGTCTTCATCATCGGCTTCGATATCTACTGGCTCATCAAAACGATATTCCTGTCGGTCCACATGAACCATACGTTCCGTTCGATGCGGAAGAACCAGCACCGCGATTGGACCCACGAGCTGGCCGTCCTGCCCGGCGCGACCGGTGACATCGCCGGGCTCCATGCCACGGATCTCTATCAGCTGGTCGTCCTCCCGATGGCGACGGAACCCTACGAGGTCGTGCGGGAAAGCTTCGAGGCGCTCTTGAAGACCACATGGCCGCTGGAACGCATGATCGTGGTCCTGGGTATCGAGGCGCGGGTAGGGGAGTCCGCACGGCGGGTAGCCGAACGTATCACACAGGAGTTCGGGTCCCGGTTCCTCCGCTTCGCAGTGACCGAACACCCGGACGACATCGCCGGCGAGCTGCGCGGCAAAGGGTCCAATGAAGCATGGGCCGGGAGGCGGGCGCTGCAGCTTATCGATCAGCTGGGAATCCCGTATCTGCGGGTGTTGGTCTCCGTCTTCGATGTGGACACGGTCGCACCCCCCGATTATTTCTCATGCCTCGCGTGGCATTATCTGACCGCTGAGCGTCCGCTCCGTTCGTCATTCCAACCGATCCCCATCTTCAGCAATAACATCTGGCATGCGCCGGCATTCGCGCGGGTCTTCGCGTTCTCGACGACGTTCTGGCAGATGATCCAGCAATCCCGGCCCGAGCAGCTCGTCACCTTCTCCAGCCAGTCCATCGGGCTCCAGGCGCTCGTCGACGTCGGTTTCTGGCAGGTCAACGTCGTGTCCGAGGATTCGCAGATCTATTGGAAGTGCCTGCTCAGATACGACGGCGATTGGCGCACGGTACCGTTGAATTATCCGGTCTATATGGATGCGAACGTCGCGCCGACGTTCTGGGGCACGGTCGTCAATCAATACAAGCAGATCCGCCGGTGGCATTACGGCGTGGAGAACAATGCGTATTTCCTGTACGGGTTCTCGAAGAACGAGCGCATCCCGAAGAAGTTGAAGTGGTACCACGCCTTCACCATGACGGAGAAATCGCATTCAAGCTCGACGAACGCGCTCATCATCTTCCTGCTGGGCTGGCTGCCGGTCACTATCGGTCGCGGCCATTTCGGGCAGACGGTGCTTTCGTATAATCTGCCGCGCATCACCGAGACGATCATGCTCCTGGCGATGGTCGGTCTGATCACCTCGGCATTCATCTCCATACTCTTGTTGCCGCCCCGCCCCGCGAACTTCGGCCGGTTCCGGTATGTGTGGATGACGCTCCAGTGGGTGCTGTTTCCGGTGAATTTCATCCTGTTCGGCGCGATTCCCGCGCTGGACGCTCAGACCCGGCTCATGCTGGGCAGATACATGGGATTCTGGATCACGCCGAAGACACGATAGGTCACTCCGCGTGCACGAGCGTGCGCGCGTTGGCGAGTTGCTCGCGCAAGATCGGCGCCCGCGCCAACGTGGGATCCACGCGCATGATGAGTCGCGCCGCGAGGCGCGCTTTTTTGATGAGCTCGACGTCCGTGAGCGCAGCCATGGTCAGATCGGGCACACCGGACTGTTTGATACCGAAGAATTCACCGGGCCCACGCAACCGGAGGTCCGTTTCCGCCAGCGCGAAGCCGTCATCTGAACGTTCCAGCGCCGCAAGACGCTCACGGCCGGCTCCCTCGTCGGTCGCGATGAGATAACACCGGGACGGATACTCGCTTCTGCCCACGCGGCCGCGGAACTGGTGGAGTTGCGCCAGGCCGAAGCGGTCGGCGCCCTCAATGAGCATGACGCTGGCATTGGGCACGTCCACGCCCACCTCGATGACCGATGTCGTCACGAGGACATCAGCCCGACCGGCTCGGAATTCCCGCATGACCCGCTCCTTTTCGGCGGATTTCATCTTGCCGTGCAGCATGGCGACCTTCAGATCGGGGAACACGTCACGCGCCAGACGGGCATGCTCGTCTCGGACCGCTTTGACATCCGCCCAGAGCGGGTTGAGCCGGCGTTGTCGACCGGTTCCCGTGTCTTCGGCCGCGGTTTCGATGGCAGGACAGATGACGAAGGTCTGGTGGCCGAGCTTCGCCTCGCTCCTGATGGTTTCGTAGACATCACGGCGTTTCATCCCGGAGACGACATGTGTCTCGATCGGGCGTCTGCCCGCTGGTTTTTCTTTGATGATGGAAATGTCGAGGTCCCCGAACACGGTCAACGCCAGGGTGCGCGGGATCGGCGTCGCCGTCATCGACAACAGATGCGGCACCATACCCTTCGTGTTCGTCTTCGGCGCAGTGAGCGCAGCGCGTTGCTGGATGCCGAACCGGTGCTGCTCATCGATGACGACCAACGCCAGACGCGGGAAGATCACGTCCTTCTGGAGCAGCGCATGCGTCCCGATGACCAGGGTGACGGCGCCTGAACGGATCATCCGTTTTGCGTACGCTTTCGAACAGACGGTTCCGTTCACGAACGCATCCGTGCCGGTCAGCAGCGCCACCTGCACGCCACGGATCCCGCGTAACATTCCCAGGGCGACCGCCATGTGCTGACGTGCCAGTACTTCGGTCGGCGCGAGGACGGCCGTCTGCCATCCGCTGCGGGCCGCGTGCATCGCCGCCAGGAACGCGACCACGGTCTTACCCGAACCGACATCGCCCTCCATGAGCCGATTCATCGGGAACGGACGTTCCATGTCGCGGAGGATCTCGAGCGCCGCGACCCGCTGGTCCCGCGTGAGCTTGAATGGAAGCGTCGCGACCATGGACCGCATGAAGGCGGCATCCATGGGGACGGCAGGGGAGCGTTGGAGGTTCAACAGCCGTCGTTCGGTCAGTGCTTTGAGCTGCAGGATGAGCAGGTCATCGAAGGCGAGGCGTGCGCGTGCGGGCG
Organism: Minisyncoccota bacterium; assembly: GCA_035499235.1. Classification (GTDB taxonomy): domain Bacteria; phylum Patescibacteriota; class Minisyncoccia; order 2-02-FULL-40-12; family GWA2-44-9; genus JAGOPO01. The sequence goes on from DATJZE010000007.1 coordinate 8,732, forward strand.
TCACCGCATCAACGGTATCCGGATAGTGGACCGTTCGGACGGCTGCGCCGAGATCGACCAATCCGAACCGACGGCGGATCGATGCCGGGAGCGGATCGTCCAACTCAAGCTGTTCCAGCACCGGTTTGATCAGGAACCGGAGGAACTTCGAGGTGACGCCTTCGGTTTCCGGATAGACCGGAACGAGGCGTCCGGTGTGGCGGAGCACCGTATCATCGGATGACGATTCGGGCGTGATCTTCTCGTAGACGGGACCGGACAGATAGAGCCCGCGTTTATCGAGCACGACCTTTCCGGCCAACGATACCGTCGTCCCTTCAGGAAGCGCCTCCTCGAGGTACGGCTGGTTGAACCACACGGCCCGAATGCCGCCGGAGTCATCGCGTATGACCGCGGTCGTGATCGTCATCCGGCGCGGCCAAATGTTGCGCGTGGAGATGGTGACGATCTCGCCCCGTACGTTCTGTTTTTCGCCCGGGACGACTTGCGCGATCGGTAACGTCTGCCGGTAATCTTCGTACCGGCTCGGGAGGTGCCACAACAAGTGGCGGACCGTGCGTATGCCAAGACGCGACAGTTTCGTGGCCGCGCGCAGACCAACCGAGCGTAATGACGTCACCGGCGCGGAAAGTCCGGATGCAGTCGGTGCATTCATGCTTCACCTCTTGTATCCGATTCAGGACCGGAAATCCAGCGGACCCTGGTCGCGGCCGAGCTTCTCCAGCTCGTGCCTGCGGAACACGGATGTATGCGTGTAGGAGACGTACAAGAGCGTCATGATGGCGGACACGAGGAACGCAGCAAGAACCGCGTCGCCGGGACCGGTCTTAACTGCCACAGGAGCCACCACACCCTTGGTCACCACGATGGTCATCTGTCCGTTGTTCTGCGGCGCGTTGTCCGCCGATGCGCTGACGAACACGATGGCGTTCGTCGTCCCTGCCGGAAACGCTGAGCCGTCAATGAGCGTACGGAATGCGACACGGTGGAATTGTGCGGGAGCGATGGAGCCGATGTTGACACCGGTCCCCACGATGCCTTCGGGCGCTGCTATGCCGTCAACGGTCGTCGAATCCGCTACGTATCCGACTCCCGCCGGGAGCGTCGCGCGCACCATGACGTTCGTGAGACCCTGTGTGCCCGCCGCTTGTGGATTGCTGATGACGGCGATGACGGAGACCTGCTGCCCGCCGGCGGCATCGACGGTCCCCGCCTCAGGCGCGCCGGTCGAGAGGTTCGCGCCGCCGACCGCAAGCGTCAGCGTCAGCGGTGCGGGCGTTCCTGTCGGCGAAACAGAAGGCGATACTGTGGAAGAGATCGTCGGGGAAGCCGTGGGGGAGACCGTCGGTGATGTCGTCGGAGACGCGGTCGGAGATGTGGTCGGCGCCCCCGTTGGTGAGGTCGTCGGTGATGTCGATGGCGCGGCTAGATTCCAGGTGAAGCAGTCCCCCGGAAGACCCGTGCCCGCACAGCAGGTGATGGGGCCGTAATTGGTGCGGTGGATGATGGGGTCGTAGCAGGAGTAGAAATCACTGCCGTTTCGTCCCTGGTTCATCACACCGGCAGCGGCGGTACACGTCCAGAGCGGATCCTTGGGCGGG
>DATJZE010000008.1:0-10517 GCA_035499235.1 Minisyncoccota bacterium
ACCACCTCATGGGCGCAGCGCAGTTCGCGCAGATAAAGAAGGGCGCACTGTTCATCAATACCGCCCGGGGCGACATCGTGGACACTCCGGCGCTCATCACCGCACTGCGTGACGGCACGCTTGCCGGAGCGGGACTGGACGTGCTCGAAGGCGAGCATGCGATGATGTCCGAGTTCGAACTGCTCGCAGGCGACTCGAAGCACCCTGTGGACTTCCGCCAACTCGCCGCCGACCATCTGCTCATCGACCTGCCCAACGTCATCGTCACGCCGCATATCGCGTTCAACACCGTCGAAGCGATGCACGAGATCATGCGGGTCACCGCGGAGGCGATCGGAAACTGGGCGACCGGGAAGGAACAGAAGTTTCTCTGAACGTGAGCGCGCGTCAGGATGCGTGGGATATCGTATCGGCCGGCATCGCAGCGGTGGATACCGCCGATGTGGTGCATCGTTCGGTCCATCTCCGCGAGGAAATGCTGAGCATCGGCAACCGGTCGTTCGACCTCCGGCAGTTCCGGCATATCCACGTCATCGGATTCGGCAAGGCCTCGTGCCAAGCGGCGGCGGCGTTGGACGGAATCCTCGGCGAACGCGTGACTCGCGGCATCGCATTGGGCACGGAAGCGCGGACCTGTCGGATGATCGACCTCTGCGAGGCGACGCATCCCCTGCCGTCGGCACGGAATCTCCGATTGACCGAACGCCTGGTCAAGGAATGCGAGTCCGTCACCGCCGACGACCTGGTACTGGTCATCGTGTCAGGCGGCGGCTCGGCGATGCTCTGCTGGCCCGCCAGCGAGTGCGAGCAGGGCGCGCGCCTGTACGAAGCGGCGAACCGTGCCGGTCTTTCCATCACCGAATTGAACACGGTGCGCAAACACATTTCGGCCCTCAAGGGAGGCGGGTTGGCGAAGTTGCTGTATCCCGCGACGGTCGTCGGACTCATCTTCTCGGACGTCCCGGGCGGTCACGATGACATGGTCGCGTCCGGGCCGACGTTCCGCGATGCATCGACGGTCGTCGACGCGCAGGCCATCATCAGACGTCACGGCCTCGGGGATTTCGAACTGCAGGAAACGCCGAAGGACGCACGGTATTTCGGAAGCGTGACGAACATCGTGCTCGTCTCCAACCGTGACGCCGTGGAGGCGATGGCCGCGCGGGCGAAATCTCTCGGCTACGCGGCGGAAATCGCCGGTGTGGATTTCTATGATCCCCCTGAACGATTGATCTCGCGGATGACCGCGCGGGTCGCACCGCATTCCGCCGTCATCGCCGGCGGCGAATCCACATACACCGTTCCGGCACAACACGGGACCGGCGGCCGGAACCAGCACGTCGCGCTGACCGCTGCACTGGTGGCACGTCCCGGCCAGGTATTCGCGGCGGTCGCCTCCGATGGCCGCGACAATGGTCCCTATGGCGGAGCGATCACCGATGCCGACACCCTCGTCCGTGCGCACGCCGCAGGATTGAACGTCGAAGAGCGGCTCCGCCAGTCCGATGAGACGGTACTGCTAGAACGGACGGGCGACCTTGTCACGATGGACGCGACCGGCTCCAACGTTTCCGACCTCTACCTGCTGCTGACCGAGTAGCCTGAAAAAGAGAACGGCCCCGGGGGTTTTGAAGCCCCCGAGGCCGGGAAGGAACGAACTGCTTAACGGGCGCTGCAGGCGCAGTTGACGCTCAGCGTCGCGTCGTGCAGCCAGCCCGCCTGGACGCCGCACGCGGTGCTCGAGGCGCTGTCGGCGTAGTCGTACTCGTAGGTGGTCACGCCCGGGATGGAGCCCTGGTAGGTGGCGTCATCGCCGTCATGGTAGTTGCTCCACTTGTAGTTGTTGCCGGCGTTGCCGTGGCGGTTCGGGGTGTCGCACTCGTGGTTGGGACCGTCCAGCCAGGTTCCGCCGTCGTTCTGGCACGCGTCGCGGGCATGGCTCGAGCTGTCGTGCATGTAGTACCGGTACAGCGTCGGGCCCGTCTGCGGGAGCTTGTAGAACGCGTAGAGCGTCTGGCTGTTGAAGCCCGTGAACGTGGCGCTCGCGCCGGGACCCAGGTTGAACGTGCCGTTCGGGATGATGGTGTCCGCGGGATCGTCCTTGTTCGTGGCCACCACGATGGCGTACACGACCGAGTCGCTCCGGTTGTTCTTCAGGGTCCAGGTGTTGACCTTGGTGCAGGCCTGAGCCGGGATGTCGATGCTGTAGGGGTTGGTGTAGCTCTGCGTGCACTGCAGGTTCTCCGGGCCGTAGCTGACCACCTTGGTGTAGATGTCCGAGAAGGTGAAGGTCGAGCCGTAGGCGGGGCGGTTCACCACCTTGGGCAACGGATCGGACCACGTGCCGCCCGTAGGCGACACGGTGCCCGACGTAACCGTCTCGGTGGTCGCGGTCTGGCTGGTCAGAGCGAGCGCGCCGCCGAAGGTCGGCGGGGTCGGCGAGAAGTCGGCGCAGGTCTTGGTGCGCGGCGGGATGACCACGGGCAGGGTCGCCGGGCAGGTCAGCGAACCCCGGACGACCTTCAGGGTCGCGGTGTCGTCCTGCTCGCTGTCGGTCTGGCTGTAGCCGTGGGTCGTGCTGAACGGGTTGTTCACGCTGTCGGTCGCACCGTCGCCGTACGCCAGCGACCCGGTGCCGGGGTTCACCCAGCTTCCCTGGAGGCAGACGTTGTACGTGCTCACGGCCGTCGCGTGCACCGACTTGGCACGGACCGAGGCCGCCGCCGGGCAGAGGCCCAGCTGCACGTTGACGTCCGCGCAGGTCGGGTCCTTCGCAGGCACGGGCTTGGAGTAGGGCTTGGAGACCGTGCACTTGAGGTTGTCCGGCCCGTATCCCTTGGTGTAGGTGTCGCTGAAGGAGGCATCCGGCTGTCCGAAGTTCGGCCGATTGACCGTCTGCGGGAGCGCCAGAGACCACGTGCCGCCCGCGGGCGCGACCGTGCCGGCGTCGAACGTGTAGCTCGACGGTCCGGGGGTCACACCGAGGTCGCCCGTGATGGTCGGAGGCGTGTAGTCCCTGCAGGTGGGGTTGTTGCCGACCGTGACGATGATGGACGGGTCGCACTCGACCCCGCCGCCCGTGAGCTTCAGCTTGATGGTGAACTTCTGCTGCGGCTCGGCCGGGTAGGCGTGGCTCACCGGAGTTCCGTTGGTGGCCGGCGACGTCGAGCCGTCACCCCAGTCCACGACGCCCTTGATCTTGGTGTCGCCGACCTTGGCGTTGAACGTGGGCGTCACGGTGACGGTGGTGCCGTCCATCGTGTAGGTCAGGTTGCCGTTGATGGTCGTGCAGCTGACGCAGGGCTGCGGGAACGAGAACATCAGGCCGAGGACGTTCACGGACTCGATTCCGTCCCTGATGTCACCGTCCCATTGACCCCCGCCGCACGAATTCCCGTCGACGGGTCGCGAGAACTCGAAGATGTCCCCGTCCTTCAGGTTCTTCTTGTTGTTGTCGGGGTCCCCGCCCTCGCCGGTCTGGGTCGCGTGGCAGGTGTTGGGCGTGTCGTCGTCGAAGAAGGCGGTTCTGGTGTAGGGCTGAGCTTTGCCCTTGTAAACCACTCCCACCTTCAGGAACATCCGGCTCATCTTGCTCGGGTCGATCGTGTTGCAGCCCTGGGTCACGATGTTGCTGTCCAGCACGCAGTAGCCGATGGCGCCGCTGGGCGTGGCGAGGACCGTCTTGCCGGCGCAGACGCCCGACCCGGACACGCCCTTGGCGGGCGGGGCCGGAGCCACGGGAGCCGCGGGAGCGACGGGGGCCGAGGAAAGGTTGTTCGAATCGGGAACGACGGAAGGTGTGGTTCCGGTGTCGCCGCCCTTGTTGCAGGCGACGGGGAAGAGGCCGAGCACCGCGATGAACGCGGCGACGGCCAGGCACGACATCAATCGACGCATGGACCCTCCACTGGCGGAATTCGGTATTCCGCCTGATTTTCATTCACGTTGTTAAACTGCTGGACGGCCTGATTCGGCCGGCCATAGGGTACCAGTGTTGACACGATTTGTCAATGCCGTGGTACACTTATAGTATGGGAGGGAAAGGTTTCGGGTACTGGCTGTTCTTCGTCCTGCTCATCGCAGCGGCGATCGTCGTCGGCATCATGTTCCTGCCGTTCCTCGGCCTGCTTGTGTTCGCCGCAGTGCTCGCACTGCTGTTCTTCCCGCTGTACCGCCGCGTGGTCGCCGGCACCGGCAGTCCATCGCTTGCGGCGTTCCTGATGACGGCGCTCATGCTGCTCGTGGTGCTCGTGCCGCTCGTCTTCGCCGGATACCAAGTCGTCCGTGAAGCGGCGAACGTCTACGCTACCCTCCGCACCGGCGCGATTTCCGCGACGTTCGTATCCTTCTTGTCCCACGCACAGGCATGGGCGGACCGGTTCATCCCCGGCATACGTCTCGACCCCGCGCAGCTCGCGGCGCTGGCTCAGGACGGCATTTCATGGATCATCGCGCACACGGGAGCGATCTTCGTCGGCGCCGGCGAACTGGTGTTCTCGTTCATCCTGTTCCTGTTCTTCTTCTACTATCTGCTCCGTGACGGCCATGCGCTCGTCGCAGCGTTCATCACGTCGTCTCCCCTGTCGGAACGGGAGGGCGCATCGGCGGTCGCCCGCATCAGTCGTTCGGTGTACACGGCGGTGATCGGCTCGGTACTGGTGGGCATCGTCCAGGGCGCGACCGCGTGGCTCGGCTACTGGCTGCTGAACGTGCCGAACGCCGCGTTGTTGGGCGGGTTGACCGCCCTCGCATCGTTCGTCCCCTCGGTGGGCACGTCGCTCGTGCTGGTTCCCGTCGTCGTCTACCTCTATTTCACGGGTGCGCCGGTGGCGGCATTCGCACTGGCGGTGTGGGCACTGGTCGCGGTGGGTCTGTTGGACAACGTCCTGCGCTCTCAGCTCCTCGCCGGTGCGCGCATGCATCCGCTGACGGCACTCCTCGCGGTCGTGGGCGGGGTGTCCGTGTTCGGACCCATGGGACTGATCCTCGGACCCGTTGCAGTGGCGGTCCTGACCGCGATGCTTGATGTCTCTCCGAGCATCATCCGACGGTCCCGGAGGGTACGGTCACGGTGAACGTGCTCCCCTTCCCTTCGGTCGATGTGAACGAAGCCGTGCCGCCGGCCTGTGTCACGATCGTGCGCACGATGTAGAGTCCCAGACCGGTCCCCTCGGGTTCCATGGTCTGCGCGTTATCGGCGCGGAAGAGCTTCTCGAAGACCCGTGACTGCTGCGCCTGCGGGATACCGATGCCCGTGTCGCTGACCGTGATGCGGAGCATGTGGTCGGCACCGTCGACCGACACCGAAACCGTACCGCCGGCCTGCGTGTATTTCACGGAATTCGAAACGAGGTTCTGGATGACGAGGCCGAACAGCTTCGGGTCGATGAGCACGGTCCCGATCCGCGGATCGTAGGTCTCGGTGACCGTCAATTTCCGCGCACGGATCTGTTCGGTGAATTCGTCCAGCACGTTCTTGACCAACGAGATCATCTGAATCGGCTCCGGACGGTTCGGGAAGACGCCCATCTCGAGGCGTGATACGTTCAGGAACGCATCGATGAGCTCGGTCATGCGTTTGTTCGTCCGCCGGATCTCACCGACATACTCACGCTGCTTGGCCGTCAGGGGATGGTCGGGATCCGTCAACAGGAGTTCCGTGTACCAGCCCAATGAGTTCAAGGGGGCGCGGAGCTGGTGCGACGCGAGAGAGACGAATTCGCTTTTCGCACGGTCCAGCTGGCGCTCCTTCGTCACGTCACGGAAGATCTGGACGACGCCGCTCGTCTCACCGTCATGGATCGGCGCGGAATGGATCGAGACGGCGAACGTGCTTCCGTCGGCCCGCCGGTATGAGTGCGAGTCATCCGTGACCGCTTCGCCCTTCAGAGCGCGGAGGTAGTGCCGCTGTTCGCGGGGGACCGGATTGCCGTTCTCATCGAGCATCGGCACGGCTGCGGCCAAGTCCTTCCCGATGAGATCGGCAGCTCTCACGCCGAGCAGACGCTCGGCGGCGGCGTTGATGCGGGTGATCCTTCCGGTGCGGTCGAGCGCGATGACCCCATCGGCGATTCCCGCAACGAGCGCATCGTCATAGGCCCGGGCGGCTTCGATCTGTTCTTTCGCCGCGGTCAGGTCCTCCAGGATGTTCAGCAGCGCCGCCCGCGATTCCCGCGCCGCTTCCCGGGTCTTGTCGAGCTCAGCCTGCAACTCCGCCGTGGTTCGTCCCTCCGTCATAGGTCAAGTATACAACATGCGGTACAATGATGGCATGGCGACCCAAGGACAGGACCAGCGGTTCCGCGCGATCGCCGAAGCCGCGCACGACATCATCTTCGTCGTGGAATCCGACGGAACCGTGTCGTACGCGAACCCGTACGCGGCCCGGTGGCTCGGCATGTCCGCAGATCAGATCATCGGTCGCCGGCAACAGGATCTGTTCTCCCCGTCCACAGCGGCCTCGCAGGGCGCCGCGATCCAAAAAGTGCTCGAAACCGGTCAGCCCTTCTCATCCGAGAGCATATCCGAGGTCGGAGGTCTGCGGCGATATCTGGAAACGAACTTGACGCCGCTTCTCGATGATCGGGGCCGCGTGACCGCCGTGGTGGGTGTGTCGCGCGACATCACCGAGTCGCGCGCCGCCGCCGAGCGATTGAGGATATCAGAGGAACGGTTCCGTGCGCTGGTGGAGCATTCCGATGAGGTCATCGTCATCAACGATCAAGAAGGAAAACGCCTGTTCGTCTCGGCGTCCGTTGAGCGCGTCCTCGGCTACACCCCGCAGGAGTATCTCGCACAGACCATTTTTGATATGGCGTACCCGGACGATCTCCCGGCGTTGCACAAACTGTTCGCCGATGCGAACGCCACTCCACGCAAACCCATCGAGATCGTGCTCCGTATCCGCCATAAAGACGGCAGCTGGAGGTGGATCCACTCCATCGTGACGAATTTGCTCGACCTTCCGGCCATCGGAGGCCTGGTCGTCAATCTGCACGACATCACGGAACTCCGACGGGCGCAGGAAGCGCAGGCGCGTGCGTCCGAACTCGAGCGGATCGCGAACATCATGACCGGTCGTGAACTCAAGATGGCCGAGCTCAAACGCGAGATCGAACGTCTGCGGCATGAAAAAGGCGCCTGAGGCGCCCTTTTCATCACCGGCTTACATCTGCGGCTGACCGGGCTGCATCGGCATCGAGCCGCCCTTCTTGCCGCGCTTCGCCAGCCACCACACGATCAGGATCACTACGACCGCACCGAGGATGTACCACCACATAGGGTGTGAGTGTTAGGGACAGTACGAGTACCTGCTCATTATCGCTTCCTGAATTTCGACGTCAAGACCAGACAGAGGACCGCCAGCGCCGCGAGACCCGCGCCGAAGAAGAACGGCACCCGGGGGCCGTACCGGTCCCACAAGAAACCCGCAAGGAAGCTCGCCGGCAACGTCGTCAGGCCGACGGTCATGCCGTAGATGCCGAACGCGCGCCCGCGGTGCCCGAATTCCACGATATCGGCAAGGAACGCACGGGCAACCCCTTCGCTCATCGCGTAGTAGATGCCGTAGAGGATGTACAGCGGCCAGACGATGAACGCGCCCGCCGCGAGCGCGAATCCGAGGTAGGTAAGAGCGTACGCGAGCCACCCGATCGCAAGCGTCGGAATGCGGCCGATGCGGTCGGACAGCGACCCGAACGGAACCGCTCCCAACGCATAGATGAGATTGAAGAGCGCGATGACGAGCGGAACTTCGATGAGCGTCGTGCCCAGGTTCCGGGCGCGCAGGATCAGAAAGGCATCTGACGAGTTGCCCAGCGTAAAGACCACGACGACGGCCAGGAACACATAGAACGAGAGCGGCAACGGGCGTCTCTGGTCATGGACGGACTGCGCGCGCACGACCGAACGAGGGATTTCACGGACACGGGCGGTCAGGATCGAGAGCGTGACGAACAACGGAACCGCAGAAACGATGAGGATGATGTGATACACCGACGAGCTCGCACGGAAGAGATAGAGCAGCAATGCCAGCAGCAGCGGTCCGGCCACGGAGCCCAGCGTGTCCAGCATCCGCGCCACACCGAAGCTGCGGCCGCGGACGGCCTCGGGAGATGTGCCGGCGATGAGCACGTCCTTGGGTGGATCCTTCAAGCCCTTCCCGGCGCCGTCCAGGAACCGCAAGGTGAACACGGGAGCGACCGCGCTGAATGCGGCCAACAGCGGCCGTGCGAGCATCGAGAGGAAGTACCCGATGAAGATGAGCGGTTTCTGCCGCTTCAGGCGGTCCGAAAGGTATCCCGCGACGACGCGGAACACGTTCCATCCTGCGGTCACGAGACCTTCGGCGATGCCGACGAGCGTCTTATCGAACCCGAGGATCGTCGTGAGGTAGATCGGCAGGACAGGCGCGAACATGTCCTGACTGATGCCTCCGAAGAAGCTCAGCAGGCCGATGTACCAGACATCGCGGTCCTTCTTCATCACTCCATCAGATCTTTCTTCTTCTGGTCGAATTCCTCCTTACGGTGTTACGCTCGGGCTCGCGGTCGGACTCGGCGATATCTTCGCAGATCCATGAAGCCCTTTGATGATGTCGGTCGCATCATGACGCGCATCCGTCAAGTCGTGGGTGCCGGCAACGATGTCTGCCCGCGCCTGCTTCAGTGCCGCATCGTTGGACTGCATGGCGGTCTTGTCGCCGTTGTCCGGTTTGAGTCCCGCGACTGCGTTCGCGGCGTTCGCGGCCTGCGTCGTGGCATCCGCGATCTTCGCGTTCATGTCGGCGAGCGACGCATTCAGCGCTGACACATCAGTTCCCGCAGGAGCGGCCGCGATGCGCGCCGCAAGCTTCGTGCTGATATCCGCCATCGAGCTGGCGATGGTCGTCAGCCGGTCAGCGGCGGCGAGGATCTTGCCCTGCGGGATGACGAGTATGAAGATGCGGTACGCGACGGTCATCGATTTCACATCGGTCCGGAGCGTCGTCAGATCGGTGTCGGCGTCTATTTTGGTCTTCAACGTGGTCAACTGGCTCACCTGAGTCTGCACGGTCGCAGCCAATGACGACTTCTCACTGTCCGAAACACGCTTGAACGCCTGCACCCGGGCCAACAACGAGTTCAGCGCCGTGATGCGCCGCTGGATCTCGCGGTCAGCCGCATTCTTGATCCGCGTCATCAGCTGGGTCTGTACCTGCGCCATACGGGCGGCCGCACGACCGGTGGCGGTCGGTGATGGGGATGGTGAAGCATCCGCCAGCGCCACGGCAGGTACCATCATCGCCAGAACGACTGCCGATGTCACCAAAAGAGATGTGTGTTTCATGGATGTTCGATGCGTCATTACTCGGCTTGCGGGACCGGTGTGTCCGCGAGCGCTTTATCGATGGCACTGGAGTCGGTGTCCAACGCTTTGAGCTGCGAATCCACACCCGAAAGGTCGCTGTTCAACGACGCATCGCTCGTGTCGGCGGCCGACAGCGGCGACGGGCTGGGCGACGGTGAGTTCTGTAATACGGACTTTTTACCTGCGGCATACCACCATACGAGCGCCACCACGACCACCACGACAACCACCCATAACGTTTTCTTCATATGAGGTAATGATTGATACGGATGACCTGTTCAGGCAATTATACGCCACCGAGTGGCCGCTGCACAACCCGCGCTGGTGCATACGCGCTCACCTCAAGATAAGCCGCGCAAGTCTCCGTGAGGCGGTGATCATGATGACGGCGGTCCCGAGGATGATCACCCAGCTGAACACGCCGATGGTACCGTAGAACGTCTGCCAATTGCCGGCGAAGAAATAGCCGATGCTGCCGTAGAACACGATCTGCAGGATGTCTCCGACGACCGCGAACCATGCGAAACGCCTGAACCGGATGTTGCCGAGGCCGGCGATGATGTTCACGATCGTCGTCGCCTGATCCTGGAATCGGCTCGCGGTGATGATGGCTGCACTGTAGGTATCTTCGATGCGTTCCACCTGTTTCAGGATGCGGGATTCCACCACCGCACCGAGACGGAACCAATATAAGATGCGTCTGCCGTACTTCCTGACCAGACCATACGCGGTGAAATCGCCCATGACGTTCCCGGCAAGACCCGAAAGGACCACCAGGCCTACATTGAGGTACCCTTGGTTGCCGAACGCGGCAGCGGCGATCGTGCTGTAGGCGGCCGGTAACGGAACGCCGAGCGATGACAGGAAGCAGACCACGAAGAGCGCCGGGTATCGGTAGACCAGGACCCACCCGAGGATATCCTGAAGAATGCCGCTCATTTCGTTGCCCGCTGCAGGTATTGACTCACCGATCCTTCGACCGTGTCCGTGACATCACGTTCGTTCAGATCGTGCGTGCGCGCATACTGACGGATCGTCAGATCCGGATACCGTGCGTCCTGCATCTTCAGCGTGGAGACGAGATACCCCGCCGGGAGGTTGAAGACCGTATTGATGTACGAGAACGTCATCCAGCTCTGGATCTGGGCGGGGTTCGTGAGCGTTCTGCG
>DATJZE010000009.1:0-2985 GCA_035499235.1 Minisyncoccota bacterium
AGCGGCAGATGCACGAGCAGTACCTGGACACGATGGAGCTGGAGCGCGAGCGGGGCATCACCATCAAGCTCCAGCCCGTGCGGATGCGTTATGCGTTGGATGGAATTGATTACGAGCTGAACCTCATCGACACGCCGGGGCACGTGGATTTCTCGTACGAAGTCTCGCGCTCGCTGGCGGCCGTGGAAGGCGCCATTCTTCTGGTGGACGCGACCAAAGGTGTGCAGGCACAGACGCTGGCGAACCTGCATTTGGCCCAGCGGCAGGGGCTGGTCATCGTGCCGGCGGTCAACAAAGTGGACATGCCGACAGCCCGCACCGCGGTCGTGCGCGAGGAGCTCGCCATCCTGTTGGGCGTGGAAGAGTCCGAGATACTCGAGGTCTCCGGCAAGACGGGGCTGAACGTGCAGGAACTGCTCAACCGCGTCATCGAGCGTGTGCCGCCGCCGCGCGACGCCTACCGTGACGACACGCTCCGCGCGCTCATCTTCGACTCCACCTTCGACGCCTACAAGGGCGTGGTCGCGTTCGTCCGCGTCGTCTCGGGCACGCTCCGGGCCGGCACCGCGGCGCTCGCGTTCGCACCGCGCGAAAAATTCGACGCATTGGAGGTCGGCACGTTCGCCCCGCAACTGACGCCGGGAGACACCGTCGGGGCCGGCGAGATCGGCTATGTCGCCACCGGCCTCAAGGACCCCGGCCTGGTCAGGGTCGGCGACACGATCACCGGGGCTACGGTGGATACCGCGCATTTCAAGGCGCTGCCCGGGTACCGCGACGTACGTCCCATGGTGTTCGCGAGCTTCTTCCCTGAGAACAGTGAACAGTATGACGAGTTGCGGGACGCGCTGGGCAAGCTGAAGCTCACGGACGCGGCGCTCCAGTACGAACCCGAGTCGTCGGCCGGTCTGGGCCGCGGATTCCGTCTGGGATTCCTCGGCATGCTGCACACGGAGATCGTCACCGAGCGGCTTGCGCGCGAATTCGGTCTGCGCCTCATCGTGACGACGCCGTCGGTGGAATACCAGGTCACCATGAAGAACGGCGATGTGCGCGCCGTACGCTCGGCCGCCGCGCTGCCCGACCCGTCGCACTTCGACCGCATCGCGGAGCCGGTCGTCGACCTGGAGATCATCGCGCCCGCCTCGTATGTCGGTGCCGTCATGGACCTGGTATCGGGCATCCGGAACACCTATGCGGCGACCGACTACCTTGGCACCGAAACCGCCGTCCTGAAGTACCGCGTGCCGCTGGCCGAGATCGTCACCGACTTCTACGACCGCCTCAAGTCGGTCTCACAGGGATATGCATCAATGGGCTACGAACCGGCGGGGACCGAGCCGCACGACCTGGTGCGTCTGGATATCCTCGTGGCCGGGGAACCGGTGGAGGCGTTCGCCCGCATCGTGCCGCGCGAACAAGCTGCCCGCATCGGACGGGCGATGGTCGAGAAGCTCAAGGGGACGCTGCCGCAGCAGTGGTTCCAGGTCACGCTGCAGGCGGCGGTGGGCGGCAAGATCCTCGCCCGCGAGGATATCCGCGCGCTCCGCAAGGACGTCACCGGCTACCTATACGGCGGCGACGTGACCCGGAAAATGAAACTGTTGGAGAAGCAGAAGCGCGGGAAATCGCGCATGAAGGCCGAAGGCCGGGTGCAGATCCCGCATGATGTGTTCTTGAAGATGCTCAAGCGCTAGCGGTATACTGGGGCATGCAAACGACCATCCATCCGGGCATGCACGGGACCATCATCGTGCAGTAGCTCACCGGGTGAGCAGCGGGATGAGGAGGAACGCCACCATCGCCGTGATGGTGACGACCGCGAACACGACCGTCAGGATTTTGAGGGTATGACGCTCAAAAAGCATGGATGCATTCTAGCATGACCCGTTCACATGTCATCACCGCCGGTCTGGCCCTCTGCTGCGTGCTCCTCGGGTTCCGTGCGGTCGCGATCTCCATCAAGCGGTACACGGCGCACCGTGACCTCCAGACCGCACAGGACGCCATCGCCCAGGCACAAGCGGCCAACGAGCGTGCGAAAAGCGACCTGACCCGTATGCAACAACCCGCGTGGCTCGCGCTGTTGGCACGCGACCGGCTGGGGTACGCCCAGCCCGGGGAGACCGACGTGGTCGTGTACAAATCCGGGAATTCTGGTACAATATCGCAGCCACAGGCGGCAATCGACGGCCGCTCAAGCCTGCGGAAATGGTGGGATTGGCTGCTTGGCAACCAACGTCCGCGGGATTAGTACAGTGGTAGTACGCTTGCTTCCCAAGCAAGAGACGCCAGTTCGATCCTGGTATCCCGCTCAGGAAGTCCGCCACCTTAGCTCAGCTGGTAGAGCAGCACTTTCGTAAAGTGAAGGTCCCCGGTTCGAATCCGGGAGGTGGCTCCAGACGATGCATACGTATGAACCCGACAAAGTGGCCCTGCAGATCTATGCGGGGGCAGGCGGCGTGGACGCCCAAGATTGGGCGGGCATGCTCTTGCGCATGTACCAACGCTTCGCCCAGTCGCAGGGGTGGAAATTCACGGTGCTGGACGAATCACTGGGCGAGCAGAAGGGCATCAAGTCCGCGACGTGCGAACTGGCCGGTCCCCGGGCCTATGATAGACTGAAGGGGGAGTCCGGCGTGCACCGGCTGGTGCGCATCAGTCCGTTCTCCTCGCGCTCCCTGCGCCACACCTCGTTCGCCCTCGTGCAGGTCCTGCCGGAGATCAAGCCCGAAGAACTGCAGCTGAACCCCGGCGATCTGGAGTTCGACACGTTCCGTTCGTCGGGCAAGGGCGGCCAGAACGTCAACAAGGTGGAGACCGCCGTGCGCCTGACGCATATCCCCACCGGCATCGTGGCCGCCTCTCAAGCCCAGCGCAGCCAGGTCCAAAACGAAGCCACCGCGATGCAGATGCTCATCTCGAAGCTCTACGCGCTGAAGCTCGACCAGGCCAAGAGCGAGATGGAACGCTTTTACGGCGACA
>DATJZE010000010.1:0-3591 GCA_035499235.1 Minisyncoccota bacterium
GTCCGTCCTTCTTGATGGCGCCCGACGGCAGGTGGATGTGCAGGTCCTCACGACCCAGATCAAGCTTGACGCCGTTCTTCGCCACCCATGCGCGGGCATACGAGAGCGCCGCCTGCGCGGATTCGCGCATGACGTCGCCCAGCTGGCCGGTCAGGATGAGCTTGCCTT
Source organism: Minisyncoccota bacterium (assembly GCA_035499235.1). GTDB lineage: Bacteria > Patescibacteriota > Minisyncoccia > 2-02-FULL-40-12 > GWA2-44-9 > JAGOPO01. Next base: position 169 of record DATJZE010000010.1, read on the forward strand.
TGCCCGGCATCCGGGTGACTTCGATGGGGAACACTTCGCCGCCCACCGGGGTCCATGCAAGGCCGGTCGCGACGCCGACCTGGTCGGTCGATTCGCCGTTCTGGCCCAGATATCGCTCCGGACCGAGGAACTTCTGGAGGTCGCGCGCCGTAAGCGCCGCCCGCGATGTCCTCGGTGATTCCACGAACGTGCGGGTGACCTTGCGCATGACCGTGCTCAACAGCCGCGTCAGTTCGCGCACGCCGGCCTCGCGGGTCCAGTCGCGGATGAGCTTGAGCATGACGCGGTCGGTCATCGCAACCTGACCCTTCTTGATGCCGTGGTCGGTCATGGCGCGCGGCAGCAGGAACCCTTTGGCGATCTTGAGCTTCTCGCGTTCGGTGTAGCCGGGAAAATCGATGATCTCCAGCCGGTCACGCAGCGCGTATGGGATGGTCTCCAGCGAGTTCGCCGTGGTGATGAACAGGGTATCGGACAGGTCGAACGGCATTTCCAGATAGTGGTCCGAGAACGCGTTGTTCTGCTGGGGATCCAGCGCTTCCAACAGCGCCGCCGACGGGTCGCCGCGGAAGTCCATGCCGAGCTTGTCGATCTCATCCAGCAGGAACACCGGGTTGGAGACCTTGGACTGGTGGATGCCCTGGATGATGCGGCCGGGCATCGCGCCCACATAGGTGCGGCGGTGGCCGCGGATCTCGGCCTCGTCGCGCATGCCGCCCAGCGACACGCGCACGAACTTGCGGCCCAGCGCCCGGGCGATGGACTGTCCGATGGACGTCTTGCCCGTGCCCGGCGGACCGTAGAAACACAAGATCGGTCCCTTCAGTTTGCCGACCTGTTTCTGCACGGCCAGGTACTCCAGGATACGGTCCTTGACCTTCTCCAGGCCGGCGTGGTCCTCGTCCAGGATGCGCTTGGCCGCCTTGAGATCTATCTTGTCCTTGGTGCGCTTGTCCCACGGCAGTTCCACGAGCCAGTCCAGGTACGTGCGGATGAACGAGACCTCAGGGCTCATCGGCGGCATCTTCACGAGCCGACCGTATTCCTTGAGCGCTTTTTCGTGCACGGCTTCGGGCATGCCGGCGGCGTCTATCTTCGACTTCAGCTCGTCCATCTCGGCGCGGTCTTCGTCGACGCCGAGTTCCTTCTCGATGTTCTTGAGCTGTTCCCGGAGGAAGAACTCCTTCTGCATGTGGCCGATCTTCTCCTTCGTCTCGCGGGCAAGGTCCTTTTCGGCCTTCAGCACCTCCACTTCACGCGCCAAGAATACGTTGAGCCGCCGCAACGCATCGGGATGCTCGCGGAGCTCCAGGATATCCTGCTGCTGTCGGGCGTCGATCTTCAAGTTGGCGGCGATGAGCCCGATGATCTGCTCCGCGTCGCGGAGCTGCGTCATCAACGAGATGACCTCGGGCACGATGGTGGGGTTGGATTGATTCTGCGCGACCTGTGAGAACTGCTCCACGACGTGACGGACCAGCGCGGAGTTCTCCGGGTTGTCCATGGGCGCCGATGAGATGACCGGTTCGATGTGGACCGACAAGAACGGGGTAAACCCCGCGTAGCTGACGATGCGTGCGCGGCCGACGCCTTCCACATCGATCTTTGCCGAACCGTCCGGCATCCGGAATGCCGAAATGATGCGGCCGACGGTGCCCACCGAGAACAGGTCGTCTTCGGCGATGTCGTCCTCCAGATTCTTCTGGGTCACGAACAGCACCATCCGGTCGGTCTGGAGCGCCGCTTCCATGGCGGCGATGGACTTCGGACGTTGGACGAACAACGGGATGACGATCTTCGGGAACAGCACCGTGTTCTTGAGCGCGATGAGCGGCATCTGCGACGACACGACGGTGCGGTTCAGTTGCAGTTCGGTCATAGTACGGGAAGGCTAGCACGAATTAGCACTGCGTGCAAGCGAGTGCCAATTAGAGCTGGAACGCCTCGCCGGGCCGCGGCACGACGGCATGGACGCCCAGTTCGGTCGCCGCACGGTCCGCCAGCGCCTGCGCGGCCGCCTCTTCGCCTTGGACCACGAAACACGTCTTGAGCTTCCCGCCTTTGGCGGCCTCGCGGATGTATGCGATCAGCCCGTCCTGGTCGGCGTGCGCGGAATATGCGCCGATGGTCGCGACATGACAGCGGACCGGCACGTGTTGCCCGAATATCGTGACCGCCTTCTCCCCGTCTTTGATGCGCCGGCCGAGCGAACCCTGCACCTGGTAGCCGACGAAGAGGATCGTGGACCGCGGGTCCGACAGATAGCGTGCCTCATGATGGAGGATGCGGCCGCCTTGCGACATCCCCGAGCCCGCGATGATGATCTTCGGCGCGGGGACTTCGTTGATATGTTTGGATTCGGGGACCGTCGGTGTGAACGTCAGCCAGGGGAACTTGAACAGTCCCCCGTTGTCGCGGAGGATGCGGCGCGCGGTCTCGTTGAAATAGCTGGAGAACTGGCCGTAGACATCCGTGATCTTGATGGCCAACGGCGAATCCACGAACACCGGCATGCGCGGGAGTTTGCCCGCCTCGAAGAGCGTGTCCATCTCCAGTAGCAGCTCCTGCGTGCGCTCCACCGCGAACGAAGGGATCATCAGCACGCCTTTGCGGCGCTCCGTGGATTCGATGGCGTCTAACAGCATCGTCTGGCGCGATGCACGGGCTTCGTGCAGACGGTCGCCGTACGCGGATTCCACGAGCGTGTAATCCACGTCGTGCACGTAGTCGATGTCGTGCAACAACAATGAGGGCGGGTTCCCGATGTCACCCGGGAACGCGATACGCTTCACCTGGTCACCTTCCCGCACGGCGAACTCCCATGTGGTGGAACCGAGTACATGACCGGAATCATGCGGCGTCACCGTCACCGCGTGGTTCAGTTCCAGTGGTTTGAGGTACGGCACGCCCTGGAACAGGGTCAACGACTCTTCCATGTCGTGTTTGTCCCAGAGCGGCGGCATGCCGAATTCGCGCGCATCGGACACGACCTTGTCCAGGGTGTCGGGCAGCGCAACCGCGACGACGGCGGCCGTCGGTTCGGACGCGTAGATGACGCCGCGGAATCCTTCGCGGTACAGCTTCGGGATGCGCCCGATGTGGTCCGCGTGGCTGTGCGTGATGAATAGGAAATCGATGGATGCCGCGTCGTACGGCAGCGGCTGGTAGTTGAGTTCGTCGTTGTACCGCGAGCCCTGGATCATGCCGCAGTCCACGAGGATCTTCAGCCCGCCGGCCTCCAGAAGGTAGTTGGCTCCGGTAACATGTGCGGCACCGCCGTAGAACGTGAGCTTCATAGACCCAGAAGGGTGGCGACGACGTACCCGAGGATGGCCATCATCGCGATGGGCGGCAGCGCGGCCATCGGCGCCCTACGCTTCTGATGCGTGAACAGCCATTCCATCATCATGACGCCGGCCAGCG
>DATJZE010000011.1:0-10033 GCA_035499235.1 Minisyncoccota bacterium
CAGTTCCTGTCCCCAACGCGGCTGCACCCAGTCCATACCGAACACTTCCACGCGGTCGTCCACCGGTTCGCCGTCCAACCGCAGCACGCGGAACGTGTAGTGCCCGCCCGAGGACGAGAGCGAGAAGTCGCTGGCGACGACACCTTCCAGGGTGACGGTTTTCGCCCCGCCGGCGACAACTGCAAGTGCGGACGGTCGATCCATCATTGCCGTTGTCCGCCAGATGCCCGCGCACGCCGCAAGGATGGCCGCGCCGATGAAGAGGGATCGCGTCGTGCGGGCAAGAAGACGGAGTCCACCGACAACGGCTATCGCCCATACGACCAGCACTGGCACCACAAAGAACGACGCGAGCGCGACGCCGGCCAGGAATCCGGCAAGCGACCAGAGGAGGATGCGATGCGGCAACATGCGCCGCACCGTAGCAGGCCGCGGGCAGAAATCAACGGGTATTGACTTTCTGTACCAGTTTGCTATAATGGCAGTACAAGCTGATTGACAACGACCTCTGGAGGCGCGGAAACCCTAGGTTTCAGCCCAGTACGCACCCCCAGAGTGGACCGAAGATTCGTCCAGTTCGGACCTCGCGCTGCTGTCGGCGTGTGCAGCGGAGCCATCCGAGCGGTCTTCGCACCTGTCTTGTCCAGGGTACTGGGCGGCCACGTCCGTGCCAGAACGGACGCTGAGTGAAAAATGATAATAGCCCCGAGGAGCGGATCCCCCGGGGCTTTTTGTTTGCATGGACAACTCCCGAAAAAGGAAAGGCCGCCTACGTCTTGGCGGCCTGATCGGAACTTTCCCGCTTCGTGAACTTGAACTCGCGGATGATGATGAACGCGGCCCAGGGCCAGCCGAGCGCCGGACCTAGCCAGACCATGTTCGGGGTCCACCCGAGGCTCATCTCGATGCCGCTCACGGTGACCAGGACGAACGCCATCCTGATGACCTTGCGCCTCGTGAGCACCTGCGGTGCGCGTCGGAACGTCCAGACCACGCACCACAGCAACGCGATGCCCGACCCGATGATGACCGAGCGCATCGGCAGACCCGGGTCCAATGACGGGTCCGACACCAACAGCGGTGAAACCGCCAGCGCCAGTCCCAGCAGGAAGACGGCCGGCAGCACGAGGTACAGGTACTCCACCACGCGGTCGCGAAACCACTGTCCCACATCCACCTCCTAGTTACAGACCCCCGTTGTAGCAAAGCAGTTCGGACAGGTCCAGCAGGAACCGGCGCGGAACATGAGCGTGCCGCACTGGCACACCGGCGCATGCGCGTCAGCTCCGGGTGTGGATGCCGCCGCGGTCGCCAGATTCGGGATCATCGGCAGTTCGGGCTGCGGTGCGGATGCGACTTCTTCGGCGTGCGATCCGGGTCGCGCGGATAGGGTCGGCGGTTCGACGAACTCACCATGCAGCGGGCCGAACAGCTCGTCGCGGTCTTCGGCGTTCAAAAACCGCAGTCCCAGATAGCGGAAGATGTAGTCCATGATGCTCTTGGCCGTGGGAATGTCGGCGGTGTTCGTGAACCCGGCCGGCGCGAAGCTCATGTCCTTGAATTTCCGCACCAGCGTTTTGAGCGGCACGCCCGCCTGCAACGAGACGCTCACCAGGGTCGCGATGGTGTCCAGCAGTCCCGACACCGTGCTCCCCTCTTTGGCGGCGACGAGGAACAGCTCGCCGGGCTTCTGCGTATCGGGATACAGTCCGACGGTCATGTAGCCCTCGTAGCCGCCCACCGAGAACTTGTGCGTCACTGCGGGGCGCTCATCGGGCAGATGGACGCGCCGGTAGCCGTTCACCTTCTCCACGAGCTGCGGTTCAGCGACGGCCTCGGCTTTCGCTTCCTCCTTCTTCGTGCTCAGCGGCTGGACGCCCTTGGAACCGTCACGGTAGATGGCGACGGCTTTCAGGCCAAGCTTCCACGACTGGACGAACACGTCGCGGATATCCTCGCGGGTCGCATCGCCGGGAAGATTGACCGTCTTGGAGATGGCGCCGGAGATGAACGGCTGGGCGGCGGCCATCATGCGCACGTGTCCCATGTAGTGGATGCTCCGCGTCCCCTGCGCCGCGGTGAACGAGCAGTCGAACACCGACAGGTGCTCGGGTTTCAGTCCGGGTGCGCCCTCGATGGTGTCGTGGGCGGTGATGTGTTCCAGGATCGGCGCGGACTGCTCTTCGGTGTACCCGAGCGCGGCCAGCGCCGCGGGCACCTGCGGGTTCACGAGCTTGAGCACGCCGCCGCCGACGAGCTTTTTGTATTTGACCAACGCGAGTTCCGGTTCGATACCGGTCGTGGCGCAGTCCATCATGAACGCGATGGTGCCCGTGGGCGCCAGCACCGTCATCTGCGAGTTGCGTACGCCGTACGTGCGCGCGGCGGTCAGTGCTTCGTCCCACACCTCGCCAGCGGCAGCCGACAGCGCACCGTCCCAGGCGATGCCGGTGCTTGCGGCGACGAGCTCGCGCGCTTCGCGGCGGTGCATGTCGATGACGTTCAGCTGCGGTTCGCGGTTGACCGCGAACCCGGCATAGGGACCTTTGACGTCCGCGATGAGCGCTGACATCCGGTACGCCTCCCCGCACAACAGGGATGTGAGGTGTCCGGCGACCATGCGGCCGATGTCGGAGTCATAGGGCAGGCCCATTGACATCAACAGCGCACCGAGGTTGGCGTATCCCAGGCCGAGCTCGCGGAAGTCGTGGGCGTTGCGCGCGATCTTCTCGGTCGGGTAGCTGGAGAATCCGACGATGATGTCCTGCGCCAGGATCATGGTATCCACCGCGTGGCGGTACAGGGGCACGTCGATGAGACCGCCGGGCCGCAGGAACTTGAGCAGGTTCAATGAGGCGAGGTTGCAGGCGGAGTTGTCCAGGTGCATGTACTCGGAGCACGGATTGGACGCGTTGATGCGCCCGGTATTGGACGCCGTGTTCCAGCGGTTGATGGTGGTGTCGTACTGCATGCCCGGGTCGGCCGAGTGCCACGCGGCGTCGGCGATCCAGTCCATCACCTCGCGCGCGCGGACCGTCTCAAGCGTTGCGCCGGTCGTGACCGCTTTCAGATCCCACGGCCCGTCGGCTTCCACGGCCTGCATGAATTCGTCGGTCGCCCGCACCGAGTTGTTGGCGTTCTGGTACGGCAACAGCGTGTAGGGTGAGAACAGATCGCCGTCCAGCGAGTTCGTGATGCCGGACGCCTCCAGCGCCTTGGAGTAATCCTCGATGACTTTCTTACAGTAAATGAAATCTTTGATGTCCGGATGGCCGGCATTCATCACCACCATCTTGGCCGCGCGGCGCGTCGTGCCGCCCGAGCGGATGGTGTTGGCGACGCCGTCGGCGCCCTTCATGAACGACACCGGTCCCGACGAGTACCCGCCTTTGGAGAGCGGCTCTCGCGATGAGCGCAGCCGGGAGATGTCCAGGCCCGAGCCGGAACCGCCTTTGAAGATGATGCCCTCGTCGCGGTACCACTCCAGGATGGACTGCATGTTGTCCTCCACGGACAGGATGAAGCAGGCCGAGCATTGCGGTTTGTCGTAGACGCCCATATTGAACCACACCGGCGAGTTGAACGACGCGTACTGGTTCACCACGAGCCATGCGATGTCTTCGGAGAATCGCCGCGCGTCGTCGGGCGTCGCAAAATAGCCGCCGCGCATCCCCCAGAAGCCCAGGGTGTTGGCGATGCGGTCGATCATCTGCCGGACGGACCGCTCACGCTCCGGTGAGTCCAGCTGGCCGCGGAAATATTTCGATGCGACGATGTCGGTCGCCGTCTGACTCCACGTCACCGGCACCTCGACGCCCTTCTGCTCGAACACCACCGTGCCGTCGGACTTCGCGATGCGCGCATCGCGTATCTCCCACATGACTTCCTCGTAGGGATGTTTGGACGCGTCGCCGAAGAGCCGTTGCCAGGTGAACGCGGTCCGCCCCGTGGACGGTTCGTTTGACGGTGTCCGGCGGACGATGTCTTGCAGGGGTGCGTCCATAAGGACCCCCATTGTAGGGGCGGAACGCACCTGACGCAAATGTGGATAAATCCTTGACGACTTACTTCATCTTCCGCCTGATGAAGGCGGGGATATCCAGGTCGAAGTCCGAGTCCACGTTGGGGTCGGTGATGGTGGTGCCGGCTTCCTGGCGCACCGGCTGGGCGTTGTGGGATTGCTCGGAGCGGTGTTCCGGTTCGGGTCGTGCCGTACGAACCGGTTCGCCGGTGAAGATGTCCAGCGGCGGACGGGCGATGTTCGGGATGGCGGCGCGGATGGGCTGGTAACCGGCCGAGAACCCCGTGGCGATGACCGTGACCTTGATCTCGCCCTTCTTGAGGTCCTCGCCGCCGAATCCCATGCCGAAGATGATGTTGGCGTCCTTGTCGACGTGCTGGGTGACGACGCTGGCGGCCTCGGCGACCTCGGCCATCGCCAGGTCCTCGCCGCCGCGCACGTTGATGAGCACGCCCTTGGCACCGTCGATGGATACGTCCAACAGCGGCGAGTTCACCGCCATCTTGGTCGCTTCGATGGCCCGGTCATCGCCCTCGGCGACCCCGATGCCCATCAGGGCCGAACCGGAGTTCGCCATGACCTTTTTGACATCGTTGAAATCGGCATTGATGTAGTCGTTGCGCGTGATGAGGTCAGAGATGCCCTGCACGCCCTGACGCAGGATGTCGTCGACGATCGCGAACGCCTGTCCGACCGGCGTCTTGCGGTCGATGACCGACAGGAGCCGGTCGTTCGGGATGACGATGATGGAGTCCACCTTCTCTTTGAGGATACCCAGACCCTCTTCGGCGATGCGCATGCGCGCCGCGCCCTCGAACATGAACGGTTTCGTGACGACCGCCACGGTGAGCGCATTCATCTCGCGCGCGATGTCTGCCACGATCGGCGAAGCCCCGGTACCCGTGCCGCCGCCCAGGCCGGTCGCGATGAAGACCATGTCGGCCCCGCGCAGCGCCGCTTGGATCTCTTCCTTGGTGTCCACCGCCGCCTGGCGCCCGATCTCGGGGTTCATGCCGGCGCCCAAACCGCGGGTGAGCGACTTGCCGATGTGGACCTTGCTGGTCGCGGGGTTGTTGTGGAGCGCCTGCGCGTCGGTATTGACCGCGATGAATTCCACGCCGTGGATGCGTGACTCGATCATCCGCGTGAGCGCGTTGGATCCTGATCCGCCGATACCGACCACCTTCAGGCGCGCGAACGTCTCGAATTGGGGCTTCACCTGCGGCATATGTGTCTGGGGTCTATCACAATGAAAAAAAGGGTGCAAATACGCGCCCTCCTCGTGTGAACATTCCTGTGGATAACCTACCCTACGGCAGGAAATTCTTCAACCACTCCGCCGCATGACGGAACCAGCCGACCGCAGGGACGGTCGACGGATTTCCGGGTTCCCCGACCTCCTGTCCGAATCCCCACAGCACCAGACCGATGGCGACCGCCAGCGACGGGTCCAGAGCCGCGTCGAAAACGTCCACCCCCAACAGCCGGTGCCCGCGGACCGGCAGGCTCAGCTCGTCACGGATCATCGCCAGCATGCCGTTGAGCTTGGAACCTCCGCCGGACACGACGACGCCGGCCGGCAGTTTGCCCGCCCGCCCGCATTTCTTGAGTTCGCCGCCGATCATGTCCAGGATCTCGTCCGCACGGGCGTCCATCGCCCGCAACAGGTCGCGGCGTGACACGGTGTACGGCTCGTCCATATAGGATGAGAGGTCCACGAGCTCCGGCTTGCGCCGGTGATCGATGACCTCGTTGACCGCACCGAGCTCCGTTTTGATGCGCTCCGCGGTGTCCAACGACGTACGGAGCATGATGGCCAAATCGTGCGTGATGTAGCGGGAACCCAGCGGAAGGATGGCCGCGTGCAACAGATCGCCCTTGTCCCAGACCGTCAGTGAACAGGTGCCGCCGCCGATGTCCACGTGCGCGACGCCGAACTGCTTCTGGTGCTTGTCCACCGCGGCCAAGGATGACGCCAGCGGCGCGAACACGAACCCCGCGACTTCCACACCGCATTCGTTGACGGCCTTGGCCAGGTTGCGCAGGTGGCGCGACGGACCGTGCACGAGGGTCACGTCGGCCTCCAGACGAACACCCTTCATGCCGATCGGGTCGCGGACGTGTTCGGAATCGTCGATGATGAACTCACGCGGGATGACGTGGATGAGTTCGCGGTTCGGGGGCAGCGACACGGCGGCGGCCGCGTCGATGACGCGTTTGACGTCCGCCTCGCCGATCTCCTGATCGGCGCGGCCCACCGCGATGACACCGCGGCTGGACTGCATCGCGACGTGCACGCCCGAGACCGCCACCCAGGCGCGGCGGATGGATACCCCGGCCATGGCCGATGCGTCCGCCAGCGCGGCTCGGACGTTGGCGACCGTTTCCTGCATATCCACGATCTCGCCGCCGTCCAACCCCGACGTGCTGGATGCGGTGCCGATGCCGGCCAGTTCGGGCTGCGTCGTGCCTGAACGCACGCGGCCGACGGCCACTTTGACCATCGCGGTGCCGATATCGATGCCGGTGATGGTTCGCGGTTGCATCAGGGGAGTCGTTTCAGGATGCGCTGTTCGATGGTCGCCATGTTGGAGTGACGGTACCCGGCCAAATGGAGCAGTCCGTGCACGACGGTCCAGGTCATCTGGTCGCGCACCGACCGTCCCGCCGCCTTCGCTTTGGCACGAACGACTGCGGGGCAGATGAACAGATCGCCCAGCGATACCGCAGTATATCCTGCAATCGGGCGCATGGGGAGTGCAAAACTGAGCACGTCCGTGGATTTGTCCTTATGCCGCCATCGCTTGTTCAGCGCGCGGACGGCGGACGGTCCGACCAGCGAGACGCCCAGCTCGGCCGTGTGCCTGCGCGGTACCTTCAAGTCCGCTTCCGCGGCGGCCGCAATGCGCCGGAAGAAGGCCGGACCCCAGGTGCGGCTGGTGGTGCGATTGTGCAGGACGAGATCGATCATCGGCTACGCTCCCAGTGCTTCCTTGACCAGCGCGTTGGCGCGGGCGCCGTCGAACTTCCCCTTGATGGCGGGTGCGATCTTCCCCATCACTTTGCCGATGCCTGCGGCACCGGACGCGCCGGTGGCTGCGAGAGCATCCGCGATGAGCTTCCTGACCTCATCTTCAGATATCTGCGCGGGCATGTATTTCTGCAGAACCGCCAGTTCCGCTGACTCCGATGCCGCGAGTTCCGGCCTGCCGCCGGCTTCGTACGTGGCGATGGATTCTTTGCGCTTCTTGATCTCGCTTGAGACGGCTTCGACGACCTCCTCTTCGGTGAGTTCGGCGGGCACGCCTGTCTTGGCCCGTTTCGCCAGTTCGCGGTTCTGGATGACCGACAGCAAGAGCGAGAGCGTTCCGCGCGTCGTCTGGTCGCCCGCCTTGAACGCCGCCTTCATGTCCGCCTGGATCGTTTCCTTCAGTGTCATGGGTTCGTGGGTTAGAGTTCGATCTCCTGCTTCATCCGGCGCTTCGCTTCCTCGAAATTCTCTTCGGTGTACTTGCCCTGCTTCTGCAGCTGGCTGCGCAGTTTGCGCAGGTAGACGCCCATGATGGCCCGGTTCTTCTCCATCCGCGCGGTGACGCGCTTCGGGCGGTACTTGAGCGACTTCTTCCGGATGACGACGCCCGACTGCTGCACGAAACGCGAGAACCGCCGGAGCAGTGAGCCGGTCGATTCGTTCGGTTTCCGTTTTACTTCTACCATGTCATTGCCTCCTTTCTGTGTATGACACCCGTCATGCGACGATCTTGACGCCCAGCGCGTGGCCGCCCAACAGGTGTATATGCAAATGCGGCACCAGCTTGCCGCCGTGTTCCCCTTCGTTCAGGATCAACCGGTAGCCCTTGGTGAGCCCTTCCTGCATCGCGACCTTATGCGCCGTCGCGACGAGCGTGCCCAGCAGTTCGGGGCTGGCGTCACCGACGCCATCGACATGCTTGATCGGCATGACCAACAGGTGCACCGGCGCCTGCGGTTTGATGTCGCGGATGACGAGCACGTCGGCATCGCGATAGACCTCATCGGTCTTCAGCTCCCCCTGTATGATCTTACAGAACACGTCCTGGATCATAGCTTGGTCTTCAGCCGCTTCTTGAGCTCGTCGATGATCTTCTCCAGCGGGATGGTCTCCTGGATACCGGTGTCCATCTCACGCACGATGACGGTCCCCTCCAGCGCTTCCTTCTGGCCGAAGATGAGCGCGAACCGCGCGCCGTACCGGGCCGCCATGCGCAACTGTCCCTTGATGGTGTCGCGCGACAGCGAGTACCGCACGTCGATGCCGGCCTTGCGGATATCCTCGAACAGCATCAACGACCGCTTCTTGGCGGCGTCGCCCAGCTGCGAAAGGAACACCTTGGCGTGGTTCTGCACGTCAGGCACGTTCGCGTTCCGCGCCTTCAGGCGGGCGACGACGGCATCCACATCCAGCGACCAGCCGGCCGCGGCGGTCTTCGCCCCGCCCAAGAGTTCCGCGAGCCGGTCCATGCGGCCGCCGCGGATGACCGTCAGGCCCGGGACCGCCGGAACCTCACCTTCGGCGGCGACCGGATCCAGCACGAACTCCCAGAGCGTGTGCGTCGCATGGTCATCGGCGGTCAGAAGCGTGTGGTCGATGACGTAGGGCACTTGGCCCTCGTCCAGGAATTCCAAAAGACGCCGGAAGAACAGACGCGCTGCGTCCGAGAGATGATCCACTGACTGCGGAGCTTCCTTGGCGAGTTCCGCATCTTCGGTGGCAAGCACCGCCAGCGCCGCGAACGGGTCGTCTTTGGCCAGAGCCGCCGTGCGGGCGGACAGCTTGCGGGCAGAGTGTTTGAAGAAATCCCGGAGCGCGCGAAGGTAGGCGGGCCGGGACACGGCATCACCCATCGTGTTGATGCGAATTGAGAACGTGCCCAGGTTGAGCGCCTCCATGATGCGGCAACCGAGGAACAGGAGTTCGGCATCAACGGCTTCGGTCTCGTCACCGATGGTCTGGACTCCCAACTGGTGGTGCATCACGGTGCCGCGTTCGGTGGGCATCACGACCGGTCCGTTCGCGAACAGCTTCACCGGCTGCGGCAGCGACTGCATGCCGTACTGCAGGTACGCGCGCATCAACGACGGCGCCATGTCCGCACGGAGCGCGAGCGTCTCGCCGTGGCTGCGGGCGACCACCAGGTGCCGCATGCGGTCAGGATCTCGTCCCGCCACCGGACGGGCGAACGTCTCGGCGAGCTCCACCGGCGCGAGATCGATGCGGTCAAAACTGTAGTCGGCCAACAGGCTGTTGGACTTCCGCCAGACGAAGCGCCAATGCTTCTGGTCGTCGGGGATGATGTCGAAGTAGCCACCGGGAAGCGCCGGGATGTCTTTCTTTTTTGCGGTCATTGGACGACGGGTGGATAGTCCTGACGCGGGATGAAGCCGATGCGGCTCAACGGCCACAGCCGCAGCCACGCCATGCCGGAGAAGAATTCGGTGCGGTTGACCGGCCCGAAGAACCGTGAGTCCGAGCTGTGCTCGCGGTTATCGCCCATCACGAAGTACTCGTCCGGCCCGAGCACGATCTTCTTGCCGCACCAAGGCGTCTGGCTCGTGCAGTACGTGTGATTCGATGCCGGCAGGTAGGTGGTCTCGTTGAGCACGAAACCGTCCGGATACCTGCTGTTGTAGATATGGACCGTGTTGTCGCCCGGGATCTCGATGGTCTCGCCCGGCAGGCCGATGATGCGCTTGATGAAGTACTGGCTCGGGTCGTTGGGATACTTGAAGATGATGACATCGCCGCGCTGCGGCTCGCCGAGACGGTACGTCCATTTGTCCACGAGGACGTATTCCTTGTTCTGGAAGTTCGGCACCATGCTCGTGCCGTTCACGAAGAACGGCTGGATGAGGAAGTACCTGACGGGCAGGATGATGACCAGCGCGATGATGACCACCTTGAGCGTCTCCCAGATGAACTCTGAGGCCTCGCGCACGAATCCCTTCGCTTCCGGTTGTTCGGTGTCCATTCGG
>DATJZE010000012.1:0-10788 GCA_035499235.1 Minisyncoccota bacterium
ACGGAAATAGTTCTGGAACGTCACGGTCGCCAGCGTCCGCGATTCGCGCTGGACCGTCACGCCTTCCTTGGCCTCGACGGCCTGATGGAGCCCGTCGGACCAACGGCGGCCCGGCATGAGCCGACCCGTGAAGTCGTCCACGATGATGACCTCACCGTCTTTGACGACATAATCCTTATCGCGATGGAACAGTATCTGCGCTTTAAGCGCCTGTTCCAGATGGTGCACGTACCGCACACCGCCTTCGGCGTAGATATCGGCGAGGCCGAGTCGCGTCTGGACTTTGTCGATGCCGGCATCGGTGATGCTCACCGCACGGAGCTTCTCGTCGACGGTGTAATCCACGTCGGGCGTCAGGCCGGGCGCGACCCGCGCGAATGTCCGGTAGAGTTCTCCGGATTCCTCGTCCGGCGAGGAGATGATGAGCGGGGTGCGCGCCTCATCGATGAGGATGGAGTCCACCTCGTCGACGATGGCGAACCGGTGGGTATGCTCGGGCCGCTGCACCATCGCCGACAGGTCGGGCGCCATGTTGTCGCGCAGATAATCGAACCCGTATTCGTTGTTGGTGCCGTAGGTGATGTCGGCCTCGTATGCTTCGCGGCGCGTGACCGGACGGAGGAACTCGTGCACGACGCGGAACGAGCCGGTCGTGTCGCGCTCCTCGTCCAATGCTTCGGCTTGTTCCGGCTTCACGTGCGCCGGGTCGTAGCGGTAACTGGATTCGTGGTTCAGGACGCCGACCGTCATGCCCAGCGCGTGGTAGATCTGTCCCATCCAGGTCGCATCGCGTCGTGACAGGTAGTCGTTGACGGTCACCACGTGCACGCCCTTGCCTTCGAGCGCGTTCAGATACGCCGGCAGGGTCGCGACGAGCGTCTTGCCCTCTCCGGTCGCCATCTGGGCGATCTTGCCCTGGTGCAGGACGATGCCGCCGATGAGCTGCACGTCGAAGTGGCGCTTGCCCGACACCCGCACCGATGCCTCGCGCACCGCGGCGAACGCCTCGGGCAGGACATCGTCGAGCGTCTCGCCCTGCGACAGGCGCGCCCGAAGGTTCGCGGTGATGCCGGCGAGTTCCGCATCCGACATGGCATGCATACGCGGTTCCAGCGCATTGATGCGTTCGACCAACGGGGACAACGACCGGATGTACCGGTCGTTGGGATCTCCGAACAATGAAGTGATGAGGGACATTATGCTTCGTCCGGGTGCCGTTGGGTATCCTGCATCCGTTCTTTGTATTTCGCGATCTGCACCTTCAGGTCGTCTTTCACGTCCACGATGGCAGCATGCAGGTCATAGTTGGTCGATTCCGCGCGCAGCACCTGGCCGTTCAGGTCGAGGTTTGCCTCCGCGTAATAGACGGCGCCCTTCTGGTGGTGCTGCGACGGCAGACCGACCTCCACGTGCGCGCGCACCGGACCGACGTCGCCGAGGAGGTGCTCAAGGTCGCCTATCTTCTCCTCCACGAACGTCCGCAGCGTCTCGTTCAACTCCACGTTCTTGGTGTAGATATCGATCTGCATCGTGGGCCTATCGTACCGCATTTTGGGCTTCATTTCAAGCCTAGTGGGTGATAGCCGGGCCCGTCACGTATGCGTTCACTTCAGCGTCGTTGACGATGAAGATGGCGTTCCAGTCGCGGTGTGATGCGTCCCACTGCGCAGGGGTGATGTCCAGCCAGTGCTTCGTCCCGTCGGGCCAGACCGCATAGACCTTCTGTTGGTCCACCGCACGGATGTAGTTCGTGGTCAGATAGCCGAAGAAGAGATCGTCGGGAACGGTCGTGACGGGGCGGTTCTGGAATCCGTAGAGTCCGAGTATCCCGGGACCGAGGTACCGGCGGTACGGACCCCAGACCACGTAGACATCGGATTCGCCCGCGCGCCGGATGAGGTCGCCATTGACCGGCACCGATGAAGCCGGGACCGGCGTCTGGATCGGGGTCGGTGCGGGCGTCGGCACCGCGGCGACCTGCAGGTCCCCGATGGTGCCGGTGACCATCACCTGTTGGGTCGCGAGCTGCCTGCCGTCGGCGGCGACGATGGAACCCTGCGAGAGCGCCAGGATGGCGCCGCGGAGCGTGGAGCCGTCGTATGACGCCGGAACGGTCAACACCGGTGAACGTGAGACGTCCCACGACAGCACGCGCTGCGAGGTTCCGTAATCCGCCAGCACGCTTGCGAACCAGGGATTGCTGCCGCTCATGCCGGTGATGGCGAGCGACAGGTCGTCGGTCAATGCGTAGGGCACCTGGATCGACAGCCATTCCGGCTGCCATTCCTTCAGCGCTGCGGACCATGTCAGCAGCGAGGAGGTACCCGTGATCTGCGCGCGCGGAATCTCCGACTGCAGGGCCGTATCATCCGCCACCGACGCCATCCAATCCGCGAACGTCGTGCCGAACTTCGTCCCTGCGGCGTTGGCGGTGAGCCAGTCTTGTATCGCCGCGGTGCCGGCATCGCGGCTGTGGATGGTGGACTGGAGGATCGTCGGTCCGAACCGCGTCGCCAGATAATGGACGAACAACGACGCGATGCCGTAGTCCGTGGATGTATCGAGCCATTCGGTCAACGGATCGTTCGGCGAACGCTCGAACGACAGGGTCCGACGCTGGAGCGTGGAGCCCTCGAACGGCGTGTCGTACCCGGCGACCGTGATGTCGTACTCGGAGCGTGCCTCGTTGAGCCATATGTCATCACTGACGCCCTGGATCAACTCCTTCTGATTGAACGAGATGAGGTGCTGGAACTCATGTGCCAAAAAACTTTTCGCCGTATCGGGAATGACGCTGTCCGCGGAAACGACGACCATCTCGCGCGCGTTGGATTCCGGCGCCTGGCTCTTGGGGTATCCGTTGATGCTGTCGAAGTACCCGCCGCTGCCTTGGGTAAGGCCTTCCAGAAGCACGGTGATGCGGGGATCGTTGTCCACACCCGGCGTGTTCGGCAAGCCCCAGAACGTGGTCGCCTTCGGCCAGATGACCGAGTCGAACTGTCCGGCGAGAGCGTCAAGCTGGCTCTGGTACACCGTCTGTTCGTACGGCGTGAGCGATGCCCACGTCCGGTCGTCGACATAGAAATACGCATGACCCACGACCGAACGCAGCGTGGCGGACATGGTCCGGGCACCCGCCGCGTCGAACGAAGGGTTGACGTTGAAGGTGGTCGTTTGTCCGAGCGTGTCCGCGTGCGCGAAGCCGGACCCGGCGATGAAGACCACCGACGCGGACGTCAGGAAGATGAGGAGGCGTTTCATCGTCCGATTCTACCATGCCTCCGGACGAGCCGGAAAATTGACCTACTGCCGATTAATATGGTATAATGAGCACGTGAAAAAGCTGACGCTCGTACTTACGGACCTCGTCGCGTTCTACGGCTCCCTGGCGCTCGTGCTTTTGGTGCGCTACGGTCCCGACCGGTGGGATGCCGCGTACGACGTCCACGTGGGCCCGTTCTCCATCCTGTTCCTCGTGTGGCTGTTCTCGTTCTACATCGCGAACCTCTATGAGGAACGCGTCCTGCGCGCCGGTTCCGACTTCTACGGACGCCTCATCCAAGCCGTGGTGGTCGCGGCAGCCATCTCGGTCGCGTTCTTCTACCTCATCCCCTATTTCGTCATCGCGCCGAAACTCAATCTGTTCCTGTTCATCGTGGTCTTCGCGTTCGTCTGGGCCGGTGCGCGGACACTGGCGAACCAGAGCCTCGCCGCGGGTTCCAAGAAGCGCATCCTGATGATCGGCGCCACGAAGGGCGTCGTGGACGTCGCACGGTTCGTCGCCTTGAACCCGCAGCTGGGGTGGTCCGTCAACGCCGTCGCTCGTCTCGGACAGGACGAACTGCCGCTCGCCGATGCAAGCGGGCCATGGGACGTACTCGATGACCGGACCGATCTGGTCGGAGCCATCCACCAGCGGCACATCGACACGGTGGTCATCGCACCGCACGCGTTCGTCCGGGAGGACCTGGTCGCGATGTTGTACCGCTCCATCATGCATGGCGTCGACTTCCAGTCACTTGCGGGATTCACCGAATCGGTCACCGGCACCGTTCCCCTGGATGCCATCGATCAGCAGTGGTTCCTGCAGAACTTCGCCGAGGGTTCCAAGCGCAGCTACGAGCCGCTGAAGCGTGCGGTGGACGTGGTCGCCGCAACGATGCTGGGCATTCCGGCGCTCATCCTGACACCGTTCATCGCACTGGCCGTCAAACTCTCGTCTCCCGGCCCGGTGCTGTTCCGCCAGGAGCGTTCGGGCCGCGGGAGCGTCCCGTTCACCATGCTCAAGTTCCGTACGATGCGTGCGGATGCGGAGCGCGGCACCGGCGCCGTGTGGGCGAAGCCCAAGGACCCGCGCGTCACGCGCGTCGGCCGGTTCCTGCGTGCGACGCGGCTGGACGAGCTTCCCCAGTTGTGGAACGTCATCCGCGGAGACATGTCGATGGTCGGACCCCGTGCGGAACGTCCCGAGCTTGATACGACGCTCGCCGCACAGATCCCCTTTTACCACGACCGGTATCTGACGCGGCCCGGGTTGTCGGGGTGGGCCCAGATCAACTATCCGTACGGCGGGTCGGTGCAGGATGCGACGCGGAAACTGGAGTACGACCTGTACTACCTGAAGCGCCGGTCGTTTGCGCTCGACCTGGAGATCATCCTGAAGACCGTCAGCATCGCACTGCGGCGTGAGGGACGCTAGGGCGTCACCCCGAGCTGTTGCAGCACCTGCGTGGCGCTGGCTTTGAATTTCGCATCGGTGCCGACGCCCGGCTGAGCGAGCGCGGCGCGAATGGCGCTGATCGTCTTGTCCTTGTCCTGCAACTGGATGTATCCGGAGATGAGCTGCTCCCAGTACGAGATGTTGGACGGGAATTGTGACGTGAGCTGCTCATAGATCAGCACGGCGTCTTTGATGTCGCCTTGCTGCGCATAGGTGCCGGCGAGTTTGACCGCATCCGATTCGGACAGCTGGTAACCGTCCTGGATCGCGGTGCTGATCTCGGCAAGGCCCTGCTTCGTATTCCCCCGTTGGATGTCCACGACGCCCAGGTACCAGTACGTGATGGCGACGTCAGGATTCAGCTGGCGCGCCTTGTCGAACCATTGGTACGCATCCGCCAGATCGTCCTTGTTCAGGTACGCCTGCGCGATTTCATAGTATGTGCGTACGAACGTCCGCGATATCGCCAGCGCCTGCTGGTCGAACTGGAGCGCGATGTCATTGAAGGGACTCTTCGGATCGCTGCCCGCCATGACGAGATACATGCGCGACGTGTAGAGAAGCGGCAGATAATCGTGCGGGCTTTCGGTGATGTTGTCGCCGACATCGGCGATCGCCTCCTTGAGCACGTCATTGAAGCCGGGGATCTTGGATACATCGGTCGACGCGGCGGTCTCCAGCAGGTACTGGGCGAAGCGGTTGCGGAATTCGTACCGTCCCGCCGTGTGGTAGTCGATCGCTTCGCGGTATTTGGCGACGGCACCGTTGAAATCGTTCTGCCACCCCGCGACGATCGCCCGCGTGGAGGCGAAGTTCGCCAGTGTGGGTTTCACGTTGTACCGGTAGACCATCACGATGACGCCGACCGTCAGGACGACCGCGGCGGTCACGTGCGCGACCGTCCACGGCTTCGCCGCCGTCTTCTTCGGCGCTTCCGTCGCGTGCTCCTCCAAACCGCTGCGGGTGACATGCACGACGAACGCGAGGAGCATGAAGAACGTCAGGAAGTTCGCCGACGTGTCGAAGATGAAGCAGTTATGGATGACGTAGCCGACCGTGAGCGCGATGAACCCGATGCCCAGTGTCCGCCGCTCATCGGTGGCGCGCGTGAATTTCCAGAGCGTCCAGATGAGTGCGACGAACATCGAGAGGTACGCGAGCTCCCCCACGAGACCCATCGTCACCAGGACTTCCACGAACATGTTGTGCGCACGGTCGAACAACGTCTCGGCACCCGGACCCGTGAAGAATTTCGGATTGAAGTGCTCCGAGAACGGGATATTGAAGTTCTCCGGACCCCACCCGACGATCATGTACCGCGGAGACTCCGACCAGCCCTGGATGCCCGCCGTCCACGCCCAGATGCGCGTCTGGACGGTGAATGTGCTGCTCGAGAAATCCGTGATGCGGGAGAGGTATGGCGAGTTCTTCACGAACGAGGTTCCGCGCAGCGTGATGGCGAGAAAGAAGAACAGCGCGACCGCCGAAAGCGCCCAGAGCAGCAACAACCTGCCGCGGCGACTGCGGTTCACCGACGTCCAGAGCAGGAGGAATACGACGACCGCGACCGCGACCCCCAGCATGGAACCGCGCACCGCGGTCGTGGCGATCGCCAGGAACATCAGCGCCGCGGAACCGGCATAGAACCATCGGCCGCCGCCGGCATCAGCGAACAGCAAGAAGAGTCCGTAGGACACCAGACCGACCGGAACCACCCATAGCCCCTCCGTGTTGAAGGCGAGCGCGAACAGCAGAGTTCCGAACAGCCCGATGCCGACCCACATCCACCCGCGCTGCGCCGCACGCGGGCCTGCGCCGCTGGCAGGACCGAACTTCGGCATGAGCCACAGGGTGCACGCCATGAACGCGATGAGGATCTGGTATCCGGCGAACAGCGCCGCGTTGCCGATCGTACCGAACGGACGGGTGCGGTCGCCCGAACCGAGAATGAAACTCCAGCCGGTCTTCTGAAGAAGACCGTAGATGGCGGATACCAGACCGACGGAGACCATCAGATCCAACAGGGTGCGCCAGTGACCGCGTGTGCGGAGCACGGAGACGGCGATGAGGTAGAACACGAAGTAGTGCCAGAACGTGAACAGACCGCCCATGCGTTCAAGCGTGCCCCAGATGGACTGGAGCGGCGATACCGACGTGAACGTGGTGAGCGTGAACGCAAGTGTGAACGCGAGGAATGCCCAGGTGATGGGGTTGGACTTCGGACGATACTCGGGATTCCGCCAGATGAGCAACAGATAGAGCGCCGCCATCGCCTCCACGATGGTGCGCAGGACGATCACTTTACCGAAATGGAACGGCGACATGTACTGCGCGAAGATGATCAGCGGTACGAGCGCCGCCGTATAGACCATCCAACGCAGCCATTTGGCCAGGGTGGGTTCGTTCATGTGGCTTCTATACTATCCGAGCCGTTGAGGTGACGCAACAGGTAGACGAACGATGCCGCATGCGACGCCGTGTACCAGATGGTGACCATGGCGACGGCGCCCCACAAATGCCACTGATGGATGAGCCAGAGTCCGAGCGGGATGCCGAGACCGAGCGTGATGGAGTTGATGAGGATCGAGGTAGAAACCTTGTTCAATGCCCGCCACATCGGACCCAATCCCACCCCGAGGCCGAAGAACGCACCGAAGATGGCGAACCCGTAGACATACGGAATGGCCGGGAGGTAGACACGGCCGTACAGGATGCGGAACACCAATGGCGAAACGGCCAGTATGACGATCGTGATGGCGGTCGAGAGCGCCACCGCGGCAGCCGTCACGCGGAAGAACACCCGGCGCAACTGCTTCGGCTCCGTCGTCTGGATGGTCGGAAAGTGGACGTTCATCACCGTACTCACCGGTCCCATCGCCGTCATCGCCAGCATCAGGTACCCGAACGCGAGTTTGAAATAGGCGAGCTCCGCACCCCGCACGTACAACCCGACCATCGCGACGGGAAGTGCTCCGTAGAGCAGCGCGAAGTTGCTGTCGGCCAATACGAGCAGCGTCGGCTTCAAAAGCGGCTGCCAGACCGCTTCACGCGCCAGACGCACGAACGTACGGAACATGGGGAGGAACGGCTCCCTGCGTTCGATGCGTACGTACAAGGTCGCTGCGACCACGAGGATGACCGCCGCGCCGACAAGGTGCCCCGTGACGGCGCCGGACACCCCGAAACCGGCGAGCACGAACGCCACGGACGCACCGTAGCGGGTGACCACATCGGCGAACGTCAGAGATGACAACCATGCGAACCGCCCCGCGACCTGCAGCGAGAGTTGGACGAGTGCGAAGACGCTCACCGAGATGATAGAGGCGATGATGATGACCGAGGCGAGCCAGCCGAGCCCTGCATCGCTATAGAGGTGTCCGGTGATCCAC
This sequence comes from Minisyncoccota bacterium, assembly GCA_035499235.1. Lineage (GTDB taxonomy): Bacteria > Patescibacteriota > Minisyncoccia > 2-02-FULL-40-12 > GWA2-44-9 > JAGOPO01. Next base: position 8,110 of record DATJZE010000012.1, read on the forward strand.
GGCAGCATCGCGATGACACCGAGCGTCACCACCGCGCACACCGCGACGAACCGCAGGTAGAACCCGACGGTCGCCAGATAATCCTTGCGGTCGCGGCCCGCCCACGCACGGCTCAATGACGGCGCGATGGCATCCGTGAGGGACCCACCGATGAACACGGAACACACGGCGGCGATGGAGAACGCCAGCGCGAACCGTCCATAGGAATCCGGGCCCAGCATTCGGGCAAGCAGCACACCGGCCAGCGCCTGTACGAGCGTGCCAGAGATGCTCCCCACCTGGAGAATCGCGGTCTTGCGGACGAGATGATGAGCCGAGAACTGTCGGATCCGCTCAAGGAGTCGCATGGGCAGAAGTCTACCGCCCCCACGCTCTGACCTCAAGGATGCCACCCGCGGCCGAAACCACGGATTGATAGAAGAGTACCAGTGCTGCGAGGGCCAGCGCACCGGATGATGCAACCCCGATGCCGCGAAGCACGAGCACGAACACGCCTTCACGCACGCCGAGCCCCGCATAGGAGATGGGGATGAACAACGCCATGCCGAGGCACAGGTAGAGCCAGAACGCGAAGGTCAGCGATAGGGGCAGCGAGAGTGCGCCCGCGGCGAACCATATGGCGGCGGCCCAGGCAAGATGGACCAGCAGGCCAAGGACTGTCGCGCGCACTACTGCCCCGCGGACGCCATGAAACGCATGAAGGGCCTCGTGGAGTGCCACAAGGCGTTCACGCCAACGTGCAGGAGTTATCCGCGCAAGAGCGCCCATGATGATGTCCGTAACGCTCGGGAACGCGAACGCCAGGACCGACACGAGGCCGGCAGCGAGCGCGACGAACGCGAATATACCAGCGAGCGGAGCATGACGGATCATCGCGACCGTCGCATAGGCAAGTGAACCGAGCACCGCAAGAGAAATGAATCCCGTCAGACGGTCCGCGACGACCGACCACGCCATCTTCACCGGCGAGCCATGCAACCGCATGCGCCACATCTTCACCGCTTCGCCGACCGCCAGACCGCCGGGAACGAACATGGCATAGAATTGCCCGATCAGGTACAGCATCAGGAACGTTCCGTAGCGTGGCGCGGCCGCATTGACCGCACGCGCCAAGGATTCCCACTTCCACGCTCCCAGAAGCCACGCGGCGATGAATATCACGAGACCGATGAGAACGCCGGGAATGCTGGCACCTGCAAGAACCGTGACGACACTTCGCCACTGGATCTCACGCACGACCAGGACGAACACGACGATACTCGCCGCGAGTTGGAACAACAGGGTTCGGATGCGGGCGCTCATATGATTGAAGGCGTCGCGATTATACCGTACAATCGCCCCATATGAAATTCACGTGGCCGAGGATGCTCTGGTTGTTCGTCGTACTGGTCATAGCCGCATCGCTGGTGCGGGGAATCGCATCATATGACGACACGAACACATACCTGAGCGCGATGCAGCAAATCGAAGGAAAGACACCGTTGTGGCCGGAATCCTCGTACATCATGGCCGTGATCCCGCTCTTGAACAATGTCGGCTCCGTCCTTGCCGCGGTCGCACTGAAACCGTTGACCGGTTCGGAACTGCACGGTCTTATCACCTTCAACTTCATCGCCTATGCGCTCGCGACGTTCATCTTCTTCAATCTCGCTGCGATCGTATTCTCACGGCCCCGTGACCGGTGGACAGCGACCATTCTGTTCGCCGCGAATTATGCCATCCTCAAATACGGCCCGGGCGCGTACATGGTGGACATGGGCGGCTGGCTGTTTTTGACACTCTCACTCTATTACGCCACTCGATTCTTCTACTCGCAGGAAGACCGTTGGGCATACGCGGCCGGATTGTCGTCAATGTTCGGGCTCTTCTTCAAGGAATCCGGCGGTGTCGGGATCGCGACGCTCGGATTGCTCATCCTGATGTCGCCCAGAACCTGGCGGGACCGCATCTGGCTCGCGGTCAAGGCGTGTTCGCCGTTGTTGGTGAACATCGGATATCATGTGACCCTGTACTTCACGAACGGGTACCTGTATTTCCACCGGTACGGTACGGTCGTCAAGGATTTCGCGCACCGCCAGACGTTCCTTCGCACCGTAAAGGTCTTCGGTTCTTTGTTCCTCCTCGGATGGATCCCGGTGCCGTTCGGTCTTTGGCGCATGTGGCGGGAACGCCTGACCGCTGATGGTCGGCGGTTCATCATGCTCTGTATTGCGTTCACGGCTCCCATCCTCATCCAGTTCGCCTATCCGGCGTACGACCAGCGCATCCTCTTCATGGGTGTGCCGTTGTTCGCATTGCTCGCGACCGCCGGGTTGTCGAAACTTCATTCAACGAATCTCCTGACACTTTTCATTGCCGCCTACGCGGTGACGGGTTTCTTCGGCGATGCAGTCATGCAGTGGTTCAGCCTGGACTCGGTATTGCGATTCCTGCATCTCTGATATGCGGACCGGCGCGTATTACCACCGCTCGGTCGAATCCCTGCTCTCGTATCTTGTGCCGGTCCACGCCCATGTTCTCCGTGCCGGGGTGCGATTGCCCTCGGTCGTTCCGCAATCGTTCGATGTCGTCGTGGCATCCGACGTCCTCGGCCGCGTTCGCGACATCACCACATACCTCGTGAATGCGCGCACGCTGCTCGTACCGCACGGCCGCATCGTCGTCACGCAATACAGCCAA
>DATJZE010000013.1:0-9329 GCA_035499235.1 Minisyncoccota bacterium
CTCGACGAACTCCGAACGGTCGACGTGTACGTCCGGGTTGCAACAGCGTTCGACCGCCGATATGATGCCCGCCCATCCGTCCGACGGGGATTCAACCGTCCTTCCGGGATCCCGATCCATACCCCTATGATACCCGTACACAAACAAAAGGCAACGGCCACCTAGGGGGTGGCCGCAAGCTTCGTCCGACCGAGAAAGTAGCGCTCCATGAGTCTGCTCGACCCGGACCTGAAGCACGGGTAATAGGTCCGGTGCCGGTCCAGGTGCGTGAACTCGAACGGCGGCAGCCCCGCGTACCGGTACAGGTAGTAGGCGAGCGCCCGGCCGCTCCGCCCGTTGCCGTCCGCGAACGGATGGATTCGTTCGTACCGCCAGTGAAACCGCGCGATGCGCATGATCTTCTCGACGGGCAACTGATCCCGCTGCGTTGCCTGCCAGGTCGCCATCTCGCGCACGAGCCCGCGCATCGCCGCCGGCACCAGCGCGTGGTCGACGCCGAAGTTCAGGTTGAACGGCCGGTACCGCCCGCGCAGTTCTTTGGGCAGTTCTCGCTCGCTCTGGAAGTGCTGCTGCTCGGTGATGCGCTCCTGCACGAGCTTGATGAGCGGCTCGTCGACCGGGAATGCGGAATCCGCCCACGCACGCACGATGCGGATGGCCCCCGCATGACCCGGGCATCGTTCGTCCGCGAACTGCATGCGGAGCACGGCCGGATCATTGGCGAGACCCTCGATGGCGTCCGACTCGACCACGAACCTCTTCAGGAACTCCAGCTCACGATCGTCCAATCCCTTCCTCCTTGGTAAAGAACGTCCCGGTTCCGTGCGTGTGTGCCCGGATGATACGTTCGCGGGTCATGCGGTCAAGCCACCGCACCGCCATGGGCCGGTTCGTATCGGCCAGTCGCGTCAATTGTTCCGCGTTGAGCGTCCCGTTCGTTTCCAGGTGGCGGACCGCCGCGTTCCGTACGCTGGTGTAGAGTTCGTCGGTGCGACCGCGGGTGAGCGCGCGACGCATCGCCGCCAGTACCATCCACCGCACGACAAGACCGCCGACCAGCATCCCCGCGATGAACGCCCAGATCATGGTTGTAGTATACCATCACCGCGCCACCGCGTTGCGGACGCCCTCATTGATGACGTCGTCCAACAGGCGCCGGCCGATGAACACGAGTTCCGTGAGCGGAGATTCCCCCGCGGGCCACGGACCGCCATCGGACAGCTCGTTGATCATATGGACGCCCTGCAGGATGGCGCGGTGTTCGGAGCCTGCGAATGCGATGATCCCCTTGTAGCGCAACAGGTCCGCACCATCCATCGCGACGAACTCCGCGAGCCACCGGGTGAACCGCCCGCGGTCCAACGGCCGCTCTTCACGGATGCTCACGGCGACGATGTCCGCGTCATGCACATGCTCGTGCTCGCCGTGTTCGTCCAGCAGGTGATGTTTGCCTGCGAGATCGAATCCTCCGATGTCCAGTACGCGCTCGAGCGGAACGTCGCCATGCGTCGCGGTGAGGATCGGCGCCACCGGATTGATGCCGCGCAGCCACTCGCGGAGATTGGTCAGTTGCGGCTCCTCCGTGAGATCCGTCTTGTTGAGCACGATGAGATCGGCGACGCCGACCTGTTCCTTCACTTCACGGTATTGGATGAGCTGGCTCGTACCATGGAATGCGTCGACGAGCGTGATGACACCGTCCAGCCGATAGTGCGTCCGCAACGGCGAGTCGGCGAGGAAGAACCGCGCCAGCGCAGCGGGCTTCGCCAATCCCGTCGTCTCGATGACCACATGGTCGACGCGATGTCCCTCGCGGGCACGCGCCACCAAGGACAGCAGGATCTCCACGGTATCGTTGCGCGCCGAACAACAGACGCAGCCGTTGGTCAGTTCCACGATATCCCCTTCGGCACGGGCGATGAACTTCTGGTCAAGTCCGATGTCACCGAACTCGTTGACGATGACCGCGATGCGTCGGCCGTGCGGCGCGGTAAGCACACGGTTCAGGAGCGTCGTCTTGCCCGAACCTAGGAATCCGGTGAGGATCGTGACCGGAATCATGCCTCGATGCGGGAGAACAACCAGCTACCGACAGCCATGAACAGCAGTACGACGCCTGCCGTCACCGCGAGATCGATACCCAGCGGGAAGTGCGAGGCACCGGCGAGACTGGCGCGGAGCGCATCGATGCCGTAGGTGAGCGGGTCGGCCCGTGCGACGTCGCTGAGGATGGTCGGAAGACCCGCGAGCGGGAAGAGCGCCCCGGAGAGGAAGAACGTCGGCATGACCACGAAGTTCATGATGAGCTGGAACCCCTGCATGTCGTTCATCAGTGACGCGATAGCGGTGCCCAGTGCCGTGAAGAGCAGCGCGATGAGGAACATCGCAACGAACGCCACTGGCAACAGTGCGAGCGAAACGGGGCGGAACCCGACGGCCAGCGACAGGAGCAGTACGATGACCCCCTGGAGCGTGGCGACCGTCGCGCCGCCCAGGGTGCGGCCGATCACGATGGAAAGCCGTGACACCGGAGCGACCATGGTTTCCTTGAGGAATCCGAACTGGCGGTCCCAGATGACCTCGATGCCGGAGAACAGCGCGGTGAACAGGATGCCCATGCCGACGATGCCCGGCGTGAGGAACAGGATGTAATTGCCGCCGCCCGCTTTGGCGAAGATGGGACCGAAACCGAATCCCAACGCAACCAGGAAGAGCAACGGCTGTCCGAGCGAACCGACGATGCGTGCCCGGGACCGGAAATATCGTTTCAGTTGTCTGAGCCAGAGGATATAGATGGTCATGGTCAGCGTCGTGCCCACAGGCGTCGGTTCTGGCGCAGGCCCTGGATACCGCCGCCCGATTCCTCACGGAGCGCGCTCCCGGTGAGTTTCAAGTACGCTTCTTCGAGCGATGCGGTGCCCGTCCGTTGGATGAGTTCTGCGGGCGAGCCGCGGGCGACGATGCGTCCCTGGTCGATGATCGCGACGGTGCGGGCCATCTTCTGGGCTTCCTCCAAATAATGCGTCGTGAAGAACACCGTCATGCCTTCCGTCTGGTTCAGGCGCTCCAGATAACTCCAGAGATGATTGCGCGTCTGGGGATCGAGCCCCAACGTCGGTTCGTCCAGAAAGAGCACCGCCGGATGATGCAAAAGACCGCGCGCGATCTCCAGGCGGCGCTTCATGCCCCCGGAGAAAGATTTCACGACATCATCAGCCCGCTCGCCAAGCTCGACGAACGTCAGAAGCTGCGTGATGCGTTCGCGACGCAGGGTCCGGGGGACGCCGTAGAGCACTCCGTGCAGCTCGAGGTTCTCGCGCGCCGTCAGCTCATCGTCCAGACTCGGGTCTTGGAACACGATGCCGAACGAATGTCGCGCGGCGGACGGGTCCGCGACGGGATCGATGCCGTTGATGATGATATTCCCGGATGTGGGCCGCAGGAGCGTCGTCAGCATCCTGATGGTCGTGCTCTTGCCGGCCCCGTTCGGGCCGAGGAACGCGAAGATCTCGCCTTTCGTCACTTCGAAATCGACGTTGCTGACCGCCTCGATGCTCCCGAACTTCCGAGTGAGACCGCGGGCTTGGATGATCGCCATACACCATCTTACCGCACCAAGGTACCGATACGGAAGGTGGCAAGCTCGGACTCCGGACGCGCCTGTCCGCCGTGCTGTGCATTGAAGGCGTCCGTCGCATCCGTGCCGCAGATCGACAGGATGTGCTCCGGTCCTCCGGGGTGCTGGTCGATCCAGGCCGTAAGATCGTACACGGAGCCGTTGATGGCTGCGTAGCAACTGGACGCGTCCTTGTGCTGGGCGACGTCAGCCAGCGTGAATGACCGGTCGATCGGCGTCGGCGAATCGCTCACGACCACCGGTGCCGGAACCGACGGGCCGTGCAGGAAGAAGAACGCCGCCGCGACGACTGCTATGAGACCGACGACGATGAAGACCCTCTTCATTATTTCTGAGGTGAAGCGGTCGGTGTCGGCATCTCGGGTCGTATCTGTATGGTCTGTGCGGTCACACTGCCGTCGCTGTTGACGGCGCCGATGACGGTCACGTGCGTTCCGACCGAGACGTCACTCAATGCGCCGGCGGTGGACTTCATGACCGTCGCACTTGCCGGCACGATGACCACCTTGGAACCGCCCCCTTGGATGCTGACGGTGAAGCCCTGCGCGTCCACCGAGACGACATCGCCGTTCACCGCGCCGCCGAACCCTCCCCGCGCGCCGGTTCCGCCGCTTCCCTGCCCCGCCTGTGCGAAGCGACCGGCCCGCAGCGCCGCTGCCGACGACTGCGCATGCTGACCGCCATACCAATACCCCGCCCCGCCCGCGACGATCGCCGTCACCACGACCGCAATGATGATGTGCTTCATGTGATTGTTACGATTATTCATACCGCAGCGCCTCGATGGGGTTCAGCGCCGACGCACGACGCGCCGGGTAGTAGCCGAACGCCACACCGATCGCCGCAGAAACTCCGAATGCAAGGATGACCGAACTCCCGGACACCGACGTCGTGATGCCGCCGACGGAGGATATCAGCGACGCGCCCAGCCATCCGAGCGCGATGCCGATCACGCCTCCGATGACGGTGAGGGCGACCGATTCGGCAAGGAACTGCATCGTGATGTCGTCCTTCTTCGCGCCGATGGCTTTGCGGAGACCGATCTCACGCGTCCGCTCGGTGACGGTCGTGAGCATCATGTTCATGATGCCGATGCCTCCCACCAACAGTGAGATGCCCGCGATGGCCCCCAATAGGAGCGTGAACGTGCCGGTCACCGAGGTAGCGGTGGCCACGATGTCTTCCTGGTTCAGGACGCTGAAGTCGGCTTGCGTCGGATCGCCGATGCGATGGCGATCCAACAACAGCGCCGTGACGTCCTGCTGGACCTGCGTCATCGCCTGTTGGTTCGCCGCCTGTACGCTGATGGTCGTCACGGAATCGCCGCCGGTCAGATATCGTTGTGCCGTCGTGAGGGGGACGTAGATCATGTCATCCTGACTGCCGAATCCGGTGCCGCCCTTGGCGACCGTGACGCCGATGACCGTGAATTCGGTGTTGTTGATGCGGATGGTATCCCCGACCGACTCGGCGCCCTCGCCGAACAGGTCGTCACGTGCCGTAGGCCCGAGCACGGCGACGCGGGACCCTGATTGCACCTGGGCATCGGTGATGAACGAGCCCTCGTCGACTTGCACGTTCCGAACGTCCTGGTAGCTCGGCACCGTGCCGACGACTTCCGTGTTCGTGTTGGTCCCCGTCGCGGTGACTTGGAACCGACGGGATGCCTCCGGTGCGACCTCTGAAACCTGCGCGACGTTCTGCGCGATGGCATCGGAATCCTCCAGGGTGAGCGTCGTCGCGGAGCCCCGCCCGGAGCTGACGAACGTCCCCGCGCCGCGCGCGGCACCCGGCTCCACGAGCAGCAGGTTGGAACCGAGCGAATTGATGCGCGCCTCGATGGAGCCCTGCGCCCCCTGACCGACGGAGATCATCGCGATGACGGAACCGATGCCGATGACGATGCCGAGCATGGTCAACCCCGACCGCGCCTTGTTGGCGGTCAACGACGCATACGTTTCATTGAACAGGTCGTTGATGGTCATGCGGCAGTATGGTTCACGATGCGGCGCCGGCTGTTGCGCGAGTCCTCCACGATGACGCCGTCCTGGATGTGGATGATGCGGTCGGCATGCTCGGCCACATACCGCTCATGCGTGATGAGCACGATGGTGTGGTGCTCGCGTTCGTTGAGCTCCTGGAACGTGCCGAGCACCACTTCGCCGGTCTTCGTATCGAGGTTGCCCGTCGGCTCATCGGCGAGCACGATGCTCGGCGAGTTGATGAGCGCGCGTGCGATGGCGACGCGTTGCATCTGACCGCCGGACAGCTGGTTCGAGAGGTGGTCCCATCGGTCTCGCGGCATACCGGCGGCATTCAGCGCGTGTTCGGCCAACGTTTCCCGGCGTTCCGGGTCCGTCTCGGCATAGATGAGCGGGAGGATCGCGTTCCGCAGCACCGTCGCCCGCGGCAGGAGGTTGAAGGATTGGAAAACGAACCCGATCTTCTCCCGTCGTACATCGGCCAGCTCGTCGTCGGTCAGCGTGGAGACGTCCCGACCGTCCAGCCGGTACGTGCCCGACGTGGGACTGTCGAGCGCGCCGAGGATGTGCATCAGCGTGCTTTTACCCGAACCGGACGGTCCCATGATGGCGACGAACTCGCCGGCGTCGATCGTGAACGTCACGTTCTTGAGCACCGGCGTGGCGACGTCGCCGTTCAGGTACGTTTTACAGATATCGCGGCATTCGATGATGGGGCGGCGGGCATCCATGGGGTGTGTGCTACCGACCAAGGCCTCCGCCGCCGAACCCGCCCCCCGCACCAGGGATACGGACCTGTGAACTGGTCGTCGATGTGGTGGTGGCAGCGGTCGCGGTGATCGTGCGCGTCACGACGACGTCACCCTCGTTCAATCCCGACGTGATCTCCGTTTGTGAGTCGCTGGAAGCACCGATTTCGACGGTCACCCGCGGGGGCACCGTGGGAAGCACGACGCCCTGGGCATCGTCCAGACCGTTCTGGGGCGCGTTCGCGACGACCTGGACCGAGGACGTCCCGCCCGAAGTGCGGACCGCCGAACCCGGGACGAGCAGCACGTCGGACTTCACGTCCGTCACGATGCTGACCGACGTGGTCATGCCGGCCCGCACGCGGCTGTCCTGCGTATCCATCGTGACCTCGACCGCATAACTGACGACGCCTTGGCTGACCGTGCCGACCGGGTCCACCTGGGCGACCGTACCCGACAGCGTCAGACCCGAGACCGCATCGAACGTGAGCGTGGCCTTCTGGCCCACCGCGACCTTGGAAACGTCCACTTCGTTGAGCTCGATGTCGGCGACGGTCTGGTCGGTGATGATGGTCGCCACCGCACTGCCCGCAGATGCCGAGTCGCCCTTCTGGACGTCGACTTTCGCGACCGTGCCGTCGAACGGGGCACGGATCACGGTCTCTGAAAGCGTCAGCTGGGCATCCGACAGGGCCGCCTGCTTCTGTTCCACCGCGTTCTGCTGGCTTGCAAGATCGAGCGGGTTGGTGTCCTGCGCGGTCGCGAGCGCGTTCACGTCCGACGTGATGGAACTCCGGGCATCCGCGAGGCTCATGACGAATCCGTTGAGCTGGTTGCTGTAGTCACCGACCGCCGTCTGGTATGCCGTGACCTGCGCCGGGATGGTGGCGGCCGAGAGTCCCTGTTTCTGTGCCTCCAGGTTCATGTCCGCGACGACGGCATCCAGCATGTTCTGTTCGCTTTTGACCGCCTGTGCGAGCTTACGGACCGCGTCCAGTGAACTGTCGGTGAGCGCCGTGATGGCATCCGCTCCGTCGTCGCGGGTCGTCGTACGGTAGGTCGCCAGTGCCGGATCATACGCGCTCTTCGCCGTGTCGTAGTCATTCTCGGCCTGTTGCGTGAGGTCTTTAATCGTCTGCTGGTCGTCGGACGGCACGAGGTTCGCGTACTGACACGCGTTCGGCGCACAGGCACCCTTGAGCGTGGAGTCATACAGGACGCCGCGGGCGCCATCGACGATGTCCGGCAAACCGAGGAATGCGCTGGTGATGGTGTTGAACGTGTTCTGGTAGGTCTTCGCAAGGTTGTCCTGGAGTTCCGGCAGACCCGTGGATTGGCTCAACTGCAGTTTTTGGAGCGCGACCTGCGCATCCTGCAGTGCGATCTGGGCGTCACGCACGGCATTTTGCGCATCGGTCGGATCCAGTCGTGCGATGACCGCTCCCGCCTTCACCGTCTGGCCGGGGGTCACCGCAACCGACAGGACATCACCGGAGGTCTTCGGTTTGATGTCGAGGGTGTCGGATACGGAGACCTGGCCGGTCCCGGAAACGGATTCCACCAGGGTGCCACGGGTCACTTTCGTCAACACGTACCGCGTTGCCGTGGGGGTCGCCGTGACGCGACCGATGATGAATATCGCAGCCCACACGGCGATGATCCCGATGACCGCGGCACGCACCGGCCGCGTGCGGACGTACAAGACCACGGTGCGCTGCTTCGCGCTGATGAGCGATCGGATGTCCATGGTCATCGTTGCGGCGTCGCCGTAGGTGCCGGCAGGACGCGGATGAGTTTTGCTTCGATCGTTCCGCTCTGGGTCGGGGACCCGATGACGGTGACCTGGTCATTGACACGCAGGTCGGATGCAGCGACGGTCTGTTCGAACCGCCGTATCACGGTATCGCCGGTCAGGACGATCTCCTTTTCGGCGCCGCCCTGGTCCTGGACGAGCAGTGATCCGCTCGCGATCTTCACGATGACGCCGAACGAGCCGTGACCGGGCATGAATCCGCGGCCTTCCATCATCGTACCGGGTCCGGGACGCGGACCGCCGAAGCTCTGCCAGTACCGGTCGCCCCATGCGTAGGAATACGTCGCCTTATGGAATCCGACGAACTGCCCGGCCATGAAGACCAGGAGCAGCACGATCAGCCCGGCGACCGACAGTGCGATGACCTTGGCGGTGCGGGAACTCAAAAACTCGGTGAAGCGGTTCATGGATGATGCGTTAGGTGGTTACACGGGCAAGTGAACGGACCGATGCTCCGAACGTGATGACGCTCGCGGCGACGGCGGCGATACCGAACGCGGGTATCGTTTCCGCCAACAGCACCACGAAATCCTTCCAGGCGGATGCGACGAACACCGGGTCATGGATGAACATCGACATATACTGCCAGAAGCCGGACCGTGCCGCCTCTTCCGAGAGTTCGCGCCATGCCGGCACGACCGCGGCCAGCGCGACCAGTCCGAGCGTACCGAAGGATGCGACACGCACACGGCGCCTGAAAATCCGGATCTCCGCGATCCGGGTCATGATGCGGTCCAGGAGTTGTGCGTCGTGCTGGTCCACTGCCTGTAATACACCGCCGGGGGCCGTTTTGGTGCATCCTTCGGACTCAGCGGAGGAGCTTCCTGAGCGAGTCCAGAGCCCGCCGGTACCGGCTCTTGACGGTGTTCAGGGGCTCCCCGAGGACATCCGCCATCTCGCGGAAGGTCATGCCGTCATCGTGCCGCAACGACACGACGCGCCGCGCCGGCTCGTCCAGCTGTGCCATCCCGTTCCCGATGAACCGCGCCGATGCCGCCTGCAGGGCAAGTTCGTCGGGCCGCGCCGCGGGGTCCGTGATGGTGTCCTCCATCTCCGGCGTCAGTGCATCCGGCCGCTTCCGTCTCAGCCAGTTCACGGCCTCGTTGTGTGCGATGGTGAACAGCCATGTGCTGAACGGGCGGGATGGA
>DATJZE010000014.1:0-6521 GCA_035499235.1 Minisyncoccota bacterium
TCATACCGGTCCGGTCCGATGATGCAAAACCGCAATGCCGGATCTTCCGCCGCCAGCTCCGTGAACGCCGCAAGCGATTCGCGCAGATGCCGGCGTTCGAACGCCTGCCCCACGTACAACACATAGGTGCCGGGATCCGCCGGTACCTGTCGGGCAGGACCGACGCCCAATTCATTGACGACCAGTCTGGTTGCGTCCAGGCCGAGACGCCCCAGTGCGGCCGCGGACGCATGCGAAATGGCCATGATCCGCGTCGCGTTGTGCGCCGCCCATCCGGCGGCGAAGATGCGGTACGCCATGCGGTACCGCAGTCCGAGCTTCGGATTCTTCATCTCGCGGTAGACGTCTTCCGTGAGCATCACGAGGGATTTCACGTACGGCGGACCGATGATCGGCAGCATGTAGTTCGGCCAGAACATGACCGCCGGCCGGTCGAACCACAAGCGGAGCGGCAGCACGACGTAGTAATAGAGCGAGAACGACGGCACACCGATGACGCGCATCGTGAACAGTTCGGGGTCCAGACCCGCGAGATCCGCCGGCACGGCACGTCTGAAGTACAGGATGAACCGCATGCGCCGCCGGAGTTCCGGTCGCGCGGCGAGTTGGGTCACCAGTTCGCGCACGAGACGCGCGACCCCCCAGGAGTCGCCCTCCAGCGATTCGCACTCGATGCCGATCGTCATGCGCGGGTCAGATGATGCCATAGCGTCCACGGTAATGATCCATGATACCAGCCGCGATGGCTTTCGCGGCCGGGCGGCGGGAGGGTACCGTCATCTTCAGTCCCTGTTTGAGCATGAGCAGCCCCGCCCAGAACGGCACCGCGCCTTTCACCCACCAGGGACCGTGCGAGCGGTTGAACAACAGCGCGTTCCGCATGTGATAGCGCAACAACATCGGCGCACCCAACGAGCGCGTCGTCGCCGAGACCGCGTGCATGACCACCGGCGCATCCAGGAACATCACGGGCAGGCCGGCCTCGCGGACGCGCATCGTATATTCGGCATCCTCGAAGTAGAGGAAATACCGTTCATCCAGCAACCCGGCGCTCGCGAACACGTCACGGTGCGCCAGCACGGCGGCACCGATCGCGTATCCCGTACGGACGTCCGGCCGGTAGGCATGGGGAAGGGTCGTCGATAACCAGCGGACGATCCCGGCATAGGCGGTGCGGCTTCCCTCATGAAGCGCGAGACCGACCAGCGCGGGTTCCGCCGGCAGCCGCGACCGCAACTCGTGGATGAACGTCGGCCCGACGACGGTGTCAGGATTGATGAGCATGATCCACTCGGAGCCCTGCGCGAGCGCTTTCCGTATGCCGAGGTTGTTGCCGCCCGAGAATCCCCGATTCCGTTCGCTATAGATGACGTCCAGACGCAGCGGAGAAGCGGACGCGAAGGCGGCAAGACGGACACGGTCGGACTCGCGTGAGTCGTTGTCCACGACGATGATGTCGAAATCCGTCCCGGTTTGCGCTTCCAGCGACTTCAGGAGTCCGATCGTCGCATCCGCGCCGTTATAGTTTACGGTGATACAAGTGAGCATATGCGTGTGGACCATCGCTCGAACGACCATTGGGCGGCATACCGCCGGATGCCTTCACGGTCATACGATGCGGCGCGGTCCCGGATGCGCCTGATACCGTCGGTCAGCGACTCCATGATGGGCTCGTCGAAGAATTCACCCGTGATGCCTTCGAGGACCGTCTCGGTGGCCCCGCCGGCGCGCAATGCCAGTACCGGCGTCCCCTGCATCATGGCTTCGGTCGCCGTCAGTCCCCAGTCTTCTTCATTGGCGAGGACGACGGCCTGTGCGCCCGCGTACAGCCCCGCGAGCTCGGTGTCCCCCACCCGCCCGGCAAAACGCACCGTAGGGCCGCTGGCGCGCTCCAGGCGGCCTTTGAGGGGGCCGGTCCCGACGACGACAAGCCGCTGGCAGGTGCGGTTGAACGCGTCGATCACGATGTCCAGGTTCTTGTGCGGCACCAGGCGTGACACCACCAGGAAATACGGTTCACCTGCGGTCCTTGGTGCACCCGCGGGGATGTCCGGCGTCGGCGGCGGCAGGATGATGGCATCGCGGCGATAGTACCGGCTGATGCGCTCGGCGACGGTCCGCGAAATGGCGATGAACTGATCGGGACGACGCGCCGCGGCGACATCCCACGTCCGGAGCATGTGCCGGGCCACGCGTGAGAGCGGTCCGGTCCGTTCGTAATCGGCGGCACGGTCCCAGAGCATCCGCGTAGGACTGTAGCAGTACGTCAGGTGCCGCGTCCCCGGCCGCACGACGGCGCCTTTGGAGAACATGACGCTGTTGGACAACACCGTGTCGTATGCCGACAGGTCGAGCGATTCCACGGCGGCGGGCATCGCGAGCGCCATCATCGGATACCAGCGCGATGCCAACGGCAGACGTCCGAGGCCGGAGACGCGCACCCTCGCATCGGGCAGGTATGTTGCGACCAGGGCACGGTCCGCCACGAGGAGATAGATGGGCGCTTCGGGCCATACACGGTGCAGCGCGACAAGGACGCGTTCCGCGCCCCCGAGCCGCACGAACCAATCATGGACGATGGCGAGTTTCACCGCTTCGCGATGACGTTGCGTTTGTACGTCTCCAGGTTCTCCAGCACGATGCCGGCGCCGCGCGCGACGCAGAACAGCGGGTCTTCGGCGATATGCGACGGCACGCCCGTGGATTTGGTCACGAACGTGTCGATGCTGCGCAAGAGCGCCCCGCCGCCCGCGATGGTGATGCCGCGGTCCATGATGTCCGAGCACAGTTCGGGCGGCGTGAGTTCCAGCACGTTCTTCACCATCTGCAATATCTCGCGCAGATGGTCCGCCAGCGCCTCGGCGACTTCGTTGGACGTGATGGCGATGGTCTTGGGCAGGCCGGTGGTGAGGTCGCGGCCTTTGATGTTGATGCCGTCTTCGGTCGTCCCCCGCATCGCGGTGCCGATGTTGATCTTGATGAGCTCCGCGGTGCGTTCCCCGATGGCCAATCCGTGCTTCTTACGGATGTACTCCACGATGGCCAGGTCGAATTTGTTGCCGCCCACGCGCAATGACTGGGTGCTCACGATGCCGCCCAACGAGATGACGGCCAGCTCGGTGGTGCCGCCGCCGATGTTCAGGACCATGTTGCCGATGGGACTGTTGATGGGCACCCGCGCGCCGATGGCGGCCAGCACGGGTTCTTTGACCAGGAACACCTGCCGGGCGCCGGCACCCAACGCCGCCTCGATGAGCGCACGGCGCTCGGCCGACGTGATGCCGGCCGGCACCGAGATGAGCACCTCGGGCTTCAGGAATGCGAACGGACCTGATGCGCGCCGGATGAACGACCGGAGCATGGCCGACGTCACGCGGTAGTCGGCCACCGCGCCGTCGATGAGCGGCCGGCGGGTATCGATGCTTTCGGGCGTCCGCCCGATCATGTCCTTGGCGGCGTTGCCGACCGCGATGATGCGGTTGTCGAGCACCGAAACGGCGACCACGGACGGCTCGTTGATGACGATGCCGCGCTTGGGGACGAAGACCACGGTGTTCGTGGTCCCCAGGTCGATGCCGATCTTGCGTGCCATAGCGCTTCATTTCAGCGTAAATATATGGTAAAATCAAGCCCGTGAAGCGCCGTACCCGCCGTATCATGTTCTGGCTCGCCGTGGTCGTGTTCGGCGTGTCCGCGTTCGTCATCGTCAAGTATGCACAGGGGTACCGGTACGACTTCACCGCCGGACGGTTCGAACTGACCGGCGCCGTCGCGGTGACCGCCAACACGGACGCCAAACTGTTCGTGGACGACGTGCTCGTCGGTTCTTTATCGCTGTTGTCGCACCGCGGCGGGGACAACCGCCTCCTGCCCGGCGACTATTCGGTCAGTCTGGTCCGCGACGGATACAGCACCTGGAAGAAGGAGGCGGTCGTCACCGAGGGACTGCTGACCGACTTCCCCAAGGTGCTCCTCATACCCACCGATGAAGCGTCGCTCCCCGATCTGCGCGCTGAAGCATCGCGTTCGCTCACCGAAGCGACGCTCGTGAAGCCGAAGCTCGCGAGCATCAGCGGCGACGGATGGTCGTTGCCGGCGCGCGGCATCCTCGGCTACATGCCGTCGGACAACGGCGACCGCGTGCTCTGGTGGACGCGCAACGAGCTCTGGGTGCTCTGGGTGCGCGACACCGACTACCAGCCGTACCACGTCGCCGGCGACCGTGAACTGGTGACCCGCTGGTCGGTGCCCATCGTGAAAGCCGCATGGTTCCGCGACCGCGACCATATCGTCGTCGACCTGGGCGACGGTCAGTACCGCGTCGTGGAGACCGACACCCGCGGCGGGACCAACATTGTCAGATTCTAGAATCCGTGGTATACAGATGCCGTGAGGTGAAGCTCATGGCTCTTTCGATTTCCGAGGTCGACGTGGAGCGCATCGCGGACGAGACTGATTTGGACGTGGATGACATCAACGCCGCGTTCGGTGTGTTTACGCCCAACGACCAGGTCATCTTGGCGGCGTTGGACCGGACGAAGACCTTCGAGGAAGTACGGCGGCTCATCCTCTCCACGGACCCCGACACGTTCTTCGTCCGCTACCGGCTCCACAGTGTTCTCGTGGATATGGCGGTCACCGCGGAGGATGCGATGGACGCGTTGGAGCTCGTCGAGCGCGGTCCGCTGGATGACCGCGCCCGCGCGAAGCTCTTGTCGCTCACCGATGACACCGACGCGCTCGTGGAGATCGCCGAGACGGCCACCGACCCCGACACCATGCACCACGCCATCCTGAAGCTGGCCGCCAAGTTCACGAAGTAGGAAACGACCCCGCTCACCGAGAGCGGGGTCTTCTTCACGTGATCGCGACGCGGACGCAGTGCAGCGCGAGCTTCACCTCATAGGGCACGGACTCCATCCACTCCAGGTCGTGGATCGGGAGCGCATCCTTCGGGACGATGTCCAGATGGACCGGACGACGGTCCAGTCTCCCACCACCGCCGATGATGACAAGCGTCTCGCCACGATCCAGGACCACGCCGTAGGCGTATCCGGTGTCGTTGACGGCCTCGCGTCGGCGTTCGGGGCGGAACTTGAAGCAGTCACCCTTCCTGAACAAGACCTGCGGCATGCCGCACCTCCGCGCGGATGGTAGCAGATTGACTTAGCATCGTCAATCCTGTATAATCAGTGCAGAGGTGAGTCATGAAGTTTCTGAAATCGAAGGAGTTCTGGATCGCGCTGGCATGCCTGGTGCTTCCGGCCTGCGCGATGGCACTCCTCCCGTTTTTGGGTGCGCTGTGGGTGGCGGTCGGTGCCGTCGTCTTGTGGCCGGTGGCGTCCCTCGTGTCCGGCGACGGCTTGCCGCTCTTCTACTGGCTGTGGCTCGCATTCTACCTGGCCACGTGCTCCGTCATCTGGCTCGTGGTCCGGTGGGCACGGCGAGGGTAAGGAAAGACCGAGGATACGTCCTCGGTCTGTTCTTTTCTACTCCAGGATAAGCCGGCAGGTCGGGCAGGTCCGCACCCGCTTTTCCAGCCCGCTCTCCTTCGTCATGAGCGTGCACGCGACGGCCGCATGTCCGCAGCCGCACCCGTCGCGCATGCCCTCGACCGGATTCCGCGCGACATCGGTGATCGCCCCATGGATGCGCCGGTCCATGATCTCTCCGGTGGGCCGTACCCTGACGTATCCGATGGGCCGGTCGGCCAGCATGACGACCGCGATCTCTTCTGACACCGTTCACCTCCGTCTCACTCCGCGTCATCGGGATCGGTGCGGTCGAGCACGCGCCCCGCGCCTTTGCATCCGGGGCACATGAGCAACCCGGGCGGTTCGTACGGACTGCCGCGCTTGTGGACGGTCACCGTGCCCGATCCCCCGCACCGCGGGCATGCCTTCAGCTTCACCGGTTCGTACGGACCGATATCCGTCATGGCCGCCTCATCTCAGGGTCCTGATGTGGTTGGCGGCGATGGCGAACGCCCGCTTCAGGGTCATGCACGAGGCGAACGCGAGCCGCCGTCGGCCTTCCACGAGCTGGTATCGAATGTCACCCCGCGTGGTGCTCTGACGGATGATGCACATGGGGTAGATATCGGTCTTCCAGCACAGCCGTCCCTTGCCGTCGATGTACGGCGACCAGGGGATCCGGTGCTCAAACCGCTCCCTCCGTCGCGTCCTTCTGCCGTCCATCTTCCGCCTCCTCGTCCGTGGGAATCCAAACCAGGCGGCCGGACTGCCCGGCGATGTACTGCAGCGGGAGGAACGCGCCGTCACGTCCCCGCACCGCCACCCATGCAAAGGACTTCTTCCCTGCGTGCGCCTGTTCCGCCGTACCTTCTGCCAGAATGATCACCGTTCACCTCCGTGACCTGTATACCACAAAACTCAGATGCTGTACACGATCTCGCCGCTGCGTCCGTTCCCCATGTCGAACCGCACGATCAATACGTGCTGGTCGGGAATCAGTTCGAAGCCGGTCAGCGTCACCACGCCCTCGCCGAACGCACGGTCCAG
>DATJZE010000015.1:0-11155 GCA_035499235.1 Minisyncoccota bacterium
GCATGTGCCGCTTCGCCGAACTGATATTCCTCGATGTTCCTGGTGACTTCACGGGCGACTTCATCCATCCTTGTCGTCCATTGGTTTGAAGCGCCGACTCCCGACATATCCATCCGGGGGATCGCATACCGTGCGATGTTCCAGACCTTATTGGCGAACTTCTTTCCCATCAGGCTCGTGTCTTCACCGAACTTCATATCCTGCAGGAGCGTCGTCTGATATGCCAAGCCGAACCGGAGCGCGTCGGCTCCGTATTTGTCGATGAGGACCAATGGGTCGATACCCGTGCCCAGTGATTTGGACATCCGCTTGCCGTCCTTGGTGAGCACCGTCGCGTGGACGTAAAGGTCCTTGAACGGTGCATAGCCGGTGAAGAACTTTCCCGAAAATATCATCCGCGCCTGCCAGAGGAACAGGATACCGCGGTCCGACGTGATGAACTGGGTCGGATAGTAGGTCTCAAGGTCCTTGGTCGTGTCGGGCCAGCCGAGCGTCGCGAACGGCCAAAGCGCGGACGAAAACCAGGTGTCCAGGACATCCTCGACGCCTTCCAGCGGTATCTTGTGGCCCCACCAGAGCTGGCGTGAGATGTTCCAGTCGCGGACGTTCTCCAGCCAATTCCGGAGAGCGGTTCCCCAGCGTTCCGGACGGACCCGCACCTCGCCCTTCTCCAACGCTTCCAGCGCGAGCTTGGACAGCTCGCCCATCTTCAGGAACCACTGCTTGGACGGCAAGGGCTCGATGACGGAATCGCACCGGTCGCACCGGCCGATATTGTGTTCGTAGTCCTCGACCTTCGGCAAAAGACCGAGTGCTTCCAGATCGGTGACGATGAGCTCACGTGCGGCGGCGACCTTCAGGCCCGCGTAGCGCACGCCGGCGTGCTCGTTCATCTTACCGTCCTCGCCGATGATCTGGATGGAGGGGAGGGAATGGCGCTGGCCGATCTCGGAATCCGTCACGTCGTGCGCGGGGGTCACTTTCACGATACCGGTGCCGAACTTCGGGTCCACGGCGTCGTCGGCTACCACTTTGATGCGGATGGTCTTCTTCCGCGGCGGCTCTTCACGGGGGACGGAAGGGTCCACCGACTCGATTTCCAGCTCGGTGCCCACGTAGTCCTTGTATCGGTCGTCATCAGGGTGCACCGCCAGCGCCGTGTCGCCGAGCTTGGTCTCCGGGCGTGTCGTCGCCAGCGTGAACGGTCCGTAAGTGATGAAGTACAGCTTGGTCTTCTCGGGCACGTAGTTCACCTCGAGGTCGGAGATGGACGTCGCGCACCGTGCGCACCAGTTCACGACGCGCTCGCCCTGATAGATCCACCCGCGCTTGTGATATTCGTTGAATGCCGTCTCGACGGCCTTCTGATATGCCGGATCCATCGTGAACCGCGTCCGGCTCCAGTCCAACGAAAGACCGAGCTTACGGAACTGGCCCAGGATGATGCCGCCGTACTTCTCCTTCCACTCCCACATGCGCTCCAGGAACTTCTCGCGGCCGAGCTTGGCGCGCGTCGTGCCTTCTTTGGCGAGCTGTTTCTCCACTTTGTTCTGCGCGGCGATGCCGGCGTGGTCGGTGCCGGGTAGATACAGCACGCGATACCCCTGCATGCGGCGCATCCGGACGAAGATATCCTCCAGCGAAGTTTCCAGCGCATGACCCATGTGCAGCTCGCCGGTGATGTTGGGCGGGGCGATGGCCGCGACGAAATTCCTCGTCCGCTCTCCGGGGAGTTTGTCGGGATCGAAGAAGCCGGAATCCATCCATCGCCGGTAGATGGCGTCTTCGGTGGTCCGCGGGTCATAGGTTGTCGGCAGTTCGGTGCTGGACATTACTGAAGAAATATAGTATACCTACGTCCGTCCATCGTACCTGAAAAAGCGAGGCAGTTCAATGAATGCAGAGTCATCCCACGACGCAGATGCCTGCGGGCAGTGCACGTTCGTCGCCGACCGGGACTTCATCGTCGTCACGCCGGCGCAGCGGCAGCAAGCCGAGGTGACGCTTGCCGACAAGCTCCGGTCGCGGGTGGGGCTCTACGACCTCGAGGACTCCATCGTCTTCATCGGCCGGTTCACGATGCCGGGTTGGACCGGGCACAACGCATTCTGGCTGTTCACGTGTCCTGGCTGCCGACGTCAGGACGTGGACTACCTGCACGGGTTCGATCTGTACCTGAAGTGCCATCACTGCGGGTCCCCGGTGCACGTCCTGGGCGATCGGTTCTATGAGGAAGCGGATACGCCGAAGCCGCCCACGAGACAGCAGATCCGACAGGAAGCGAAGCGGCTCGCCGAGCTTTGGGAGCGGCGCTAGGCGTCCAGTCGCAAGTTCGCATCCATCATGACCGTCTCCCACGTGGAGGCGGTCTTCTCTTTCTGTGCGGCGAAGCAGCCGGCAACGGCGATCATGGCGGCGTTGTCACCCGTCCACACCACATCGGGAATGAAGACGGGCAGGCCGAGCTTCATGCCGAGTTCCTGGAGGCGTTCACGCAGGAGCGCATTGGCGCTCACACCGCCCGAGAGCATCAGTGAATTCACGTCCAGTTCCTGTGCGGCCCGGCGAGTCTTCCGGATGAGCACATCCACGGCTGCCTCCTGGAACGATGCGGCGATGTCGGCTTTTTGTTTATCGGTCAATTCTCCACCAAGATCACGAACGAGATACAAGACCGCGGTCTTGAGTCCCGAGTATGAGAAATTGAAATCCGCGGACTTGAGCATCGGCCGCGGCAGGTCGTAGGCCGTCGGGTCGCCGTCCAGTGCGAGTTTTGAAATCTTCGGTCCGCCGGGGTAGCCGAGGTCCAGGAGACGCGCGACCTTGTCGAACGCTTCGCCGACCGCATCGTCCTGCGTCTCGCCGACGATCTCATACGCACCGTGGTCGCGCATGAGGACCAGCTCGGTATGACCGCCTGACACGATGACATTCAGCGCCGGGAAGACATCAGGCGGCGGGGTTGAGCCAAGCCAGTTGGAATGGATATGCCCGTCCAGGTGGTTGACGCCGACGAGCGGCTTTGACCATTTCCATGCCAGCGTGCGGGCGAACATCAGCCCAACCAACAGGGCAGGTCCGAGGCCCGGACCGCGCGTGACGGCGATGAGGTCGATGTCGCGCACGGGATCGGTGATGCCCGCTTCCTTGAGTGCCGTGTTGAAAACATGCTCGATGTTCGCGGCATGCTCTCGCGCGGCGAGCGCCGGCACGACACCGCCGAACTTCTCGTGCATCGCGATCTGGCTGGACACGACGCTGGAACGCACGGTGAAACCGCCGTCGGTCGCCTCAACGACTGCGACCGCCGTCTCATCGCACGACGTTTCGATGCCGAGGATAACCATACGTGTAGCCCCGACGGGATTTGAACCCGTGTTACCGGAATGAAAATCCGGTGTCCTAGGCCAGACTAGACGACAGGGCCATGAGCCGATTGTAGCAGAACCCGCGTTACTTCGCCGCCAGGATCTGGGCGAAGACGGCAGGGTGTTCGGCCGCGATGGCCGAAAGCACTTTACGGTCCAGCTCGATGTGTGCCTTTGTGAGCTGGGGGATGAGCTTGGAGTAGCTGATGCCGTTCGAACGAGCGGCGGCGTTGATGCGGACCTGCCAGAGGCGGCGGAAGGTGCGCTTCTTGATCTTGCGGTCCTTGAACTGGTGCGACCACGCGTGGAGCAGCGCTTCCTTGGCGGTGCGGAACTTCGTGGACCTGGTCCACATGAACCCCTTCGCATGCGTGAGCAGGCGTTTGCGGCGGGCATTGGCGGTCGTTCCTCGTTTGACGCGTGTCATGGGTGGGGATTACAGCTTCTCGGGCGACAGGGCCTGGAACTGGCGGAAGTATTCCTGCGGCGCGGACTTTGAACCCTTCTTGTGCAACCCAACGGCGCCGGAGTTCTTGGCATTGAAATGGTTCTGACCCGGCTTGCGCTTGGTGATCTTTCCGGTTCCGGTCACCTTGATGCGCTTCGCAAGGGATTTGTTGGTCTTCTGCATGTGTGACATCAGGGATTCTTGACGGGTGCCTTCTTCGCTTTCTGGATGACGATGACCCAGCCGTACGGACCGCGCATGGGTTCGCGCTGACGGGTGAACGGAACGGTCAGGCGGGTCAGGAACTTCTCCAGCTGTTCGCGACCACGCTCGGGGAACGCCTTTTCGCGTCCGCGGAGCGTGAGTTCCACCTTGACCCAGTGTCCTTCCTCCAGGAACTCGTCCGCTTTCTTTGCGATGAACGCCAGGTCGTGTTCGCCGGTCTTGAATCCCACGCGGACCGCCTTGGTCTTCAGTTCCTTCACCTTCGGCCGCCCCTTCTCCTCCTTGGACTTCTGGTACATGTACTTCCCGTAGTCCATGATCTTGGCGATGGGCGGGCTCGCCATCGGGCCTACCTCCACCAGATCAAGATCCTGTTCCCGGGCCATGCGCTGCGCGTCAAACGTCTTCATCACGCCCAACTGCTTGCCGTCAGGCCCGATGACCTGAACTTCGGGGACGCGGATCAGATGGTTGACTCGTAGTTCCTTGATAGCCAAGGGTAGGGGAATGCGGAACGGGACTCAGGATACCATAGCCCGGGTTTATTGACAAGCACCCCAGAGACCGAGGCCGGCCGCTTTGGCCTGCGCCTGTGCGGCCTGGAACTCACGGGTGTGCGCGATGTTGGGAGGCCAGGTGTACACCCGGGCATACCCCTCCGCAACGAGCACCATGTTCACGAACGTCCCGTCGGGCAGGTACACGTATCGCAGGAGGCGGCCGTACATGTCGGTATCCTCGACATCGCGGACCAGCCGCACCGACTGACCGTCCAGGAGCGCGTGATTGCGGGCGGACGCTTCCGGGCCGTAACACTGGACCGGTTTCTTCGGGTTGACCGTCTCGGGAGTGTCCATGCCCAGGTATCGCACACGCTCGCCATCGGCGATCTCGATGGTATCCCCGTCGATGACGCGGGCGACACGGACGAATCCTGCTGGAACCGGTGACGTGACCGTATCCGCGACGAGAACCGGCGTCGCCGGTCGCGTCATGTGCCACGTCGCCAGCGCGACGCCCAGAAGCACGAACGGAACGATGATGCGGAGCGTGGGCTTCATCGGTACAGGAGCGCACGTAGGACCGACAGCTGGTGCGCCGCGCCGACACTGGCACGGTGCGGCCGTGTCTCCGGTGCGATGTCCAGTTTGCGGCAGATCTGGTCGAAGCTCGGCGAGACCATGCCGAGCCGCGACCACGCGAGCGTGAACAGGTCCAGGCGGTGGTAGTCGGTCGGGTCCTCCACGCCCGCGGCTTTGAATCCGGCGTCCATGAACGAGTAGGTGAGGAACATGTTGTATGAGCAGAACACCGCGTCGGCCGCCTTCTGTGCATACACGGTAAGCGCGGTCTCCAGATCGATGGCGTTCGCCCATGCCCGCGGCGAGTAGCCGATGACGTCCAGTGCGCGGCGTGCGGCCGTGCGGATATGCATCGGCCGTATGCGCGCGCGATATTCATCCCGGACGGCCAATGACCGCGGGTCCACCACGAGAAGCGCAAGATCGACGATCTCATGCACTGAGGCGTCCAGGCCGGTGGTTTCGATGTCCGTGATGGCGATGGGCCGTTCGCGCAGTCGCATGTTGCAAACCCTATCACGTCGCGTATCCTGCGCAATCAGGAGGCAGTCATGTTCCTTGCACTCGTGCTGGCTTGTGCGTGCTCGGCACACCCGCTGACGACCATCCGCCTGACGCCCGACCAGATGCTCCATCTGCAGATGCCGTACCGCTACCACATCAGCATCGCGGAGTCCGTCTGGCATCCGGCTCTGGACCGGTTCGAGCTTGAGGTCACGGAGCTGTACGTCAACCAGGTGGACGCCATCGCGATCCAGGCCCCGAGGGGAGATACCCGGTTCCCGCGAGGTACCGCCTCGGCGCTCTTCCTGAAGCTCAGCGACGTCCTCATGTTTCCGGATGACCGGTACCAGTGCCTGGACTCGCTGTCCCTGGAATACGTACGGCCGGTGATCTTCAACATCACCGACCGGAAAGAGAAGATTCCCATCTGGCCGGCCAGACCGCCGGAACAGCCCGACTTCTGAACGTCGGGCTGTTTTCTCGGGAGTTATTTCGTGAATGCGAACGAGTTGAGCATCTGGCCGTACTCGGTGACGAGCGCCGGCGTGGTGACGCTGATGCCGAACTCCACGAGCTTCGTGCCGCGCTGGACGAAGTGCGAGGTGAAGATTTCGCCGGTGACCGGATGCTGGAGCGACAGGCGTGTCCAGGTGATGCCGTTGACGGTGACCGATGCCGACGCGACGATGTAGGGCTTCGCCTGGGTGATCGTGTCCGCGAGCGATCCGCTCGAGACGGTGACGCCCGCAAAGAGGGTGTCAGAAGAACTGGCGAGCGCCCACGCAACGCACGAGGGCCCGCATGATGCCTCGACCCAGTCCTTCGGGTACGAGACCTTGAACCCGAGCGATGCGCTGGAGTACACGGGCCAGTCAGCCGGTGCTTTGCCGTAGCTGATCGGAGGCGGTGTCTGCGGGACGAGCGGTGTGCCCGATGCGGACACTTCCGGTGTCGGCGTCGCGGTACCGGTGCCCTTCAGGAAGCCGCCGCGCCACACCGCGAAGACGATCAGGCCGACGATCACGATGCCGATTCCGATACGGATGAGTGGACGTGAATTCATGTCGGCCAGTATGGCAAGAAACAGCCCGCCGTCAAGGCGGGCCGGTCTGCGTCTGTGCGTCCTCGAACGGGACCTTGGAGCAGAGCAGGATGAACTTGGCGGGGTAGCCCGAGTTCGGGACCACGTCGGTGGCCTGGAACCCGCTGCACGCCAGCTCCGGATGCTGCTCGATGAACTTGTCGACCACGGCGTCCACGTCCTGCAAAGTGGTCCAGTACGTCACCGTCAGCCGGACGATGTGGCTGTTGGGCGAGATGGTCACGGTTACCTGCGGCGACGGAGACGGTGAGGCGGGATGCTTGCGCGCGAAGTACACCGTTGCGGCGATCACCACGACGAACGCCACGAGCGCTGCGAGGACTTTCTTCACGGCTGCCTCCTTGGAAAGAACGACTTGGTGGAGATGGTGGGAATCGAACCCACGTCCAGAGCCAGCACCGTCGGAACTCTACTGTGGTATCCGGTCTGTTGATCCTCACGCTCGATGGACCGGCAGAAGAGCGCGGGACTGCCTACCTATGTTCTCGAGAGTGCACGGGTATGCAACGTGCTCACTCCAGTCTGCTGATGACACCCCGTGATCCGTTAGCAGACGTCGCGGCGGGATGGTGTTCGGTAACTTGCGTTAGGCGAACGCGTAATTGGCGGTTTGAGTGCCAGTTATTCGTTTGACCGGTGTTTTCCGCGGTTATCCGGCCGACCGCTCACAGCATCCGGCGATGGAACGGCACTGTCGAAGCCGATCATCCCCAGATCTTCAGTATACCACGGAGCAGCCCCAAAATCAAGGCGTGCTTAGTCCTCGCTCATGCCGCGCTGGCGGGCGCGGGCGACGTCCTTCTTCTTGATGGCCTCGCGCTTCTCGTATTTCTTCTTGCCGCGCGCCACGCCGATTTCGAGCTTCACTTTCCCGCCTTTCGCGTACAGCCGGAGGGGGACGAGCGTCACGCCGTGTGCCTGCTGGAGGCCCAGCAGAGTTGAAACCTGGGTCTTGGACAGGAGCAGTGTATGATCGGCGTGCTCATCGTAGCCGGCCGGCACATTGCCGGACTGATACGGCGGCAGCGACGCGCCGACCAAGAGCGGGATGCCGTTGACGATGCGCACGTAGGCGCCCTTGAGCTGGGCGCGGCCGGACTTGATGCTCTTGACCTCGTAGCCGCGCAACACCAACCCGGCCTCGATGGTCTCCAGGATGTCGTAATCGTGGTATGCCTTCGCGTTGCGGGTGAAGTCCACCGGAAGAAGGTCAATGGAGTAATACGGCGAACACGAGAGCGGCGATGACGCGGTACATGCCGAAGAGCGTGAAGTCGTGCGAACGGATGTACTGCAGGAGCCACCTGATGGCGACGAGTGCGACCAGCCACGAGACGACGAAACCGATCGAAAGCGCGCCCCATTGGTCGCCCGAGAAACTTCCCGCGCTTTTATAGAGGTCCAATGCGCTCGCCGCGGCCATCGTCGGTATGGCGAGCAGGAACGAGAATTCGACGATCGCCCGACGTGAAAGTCCCAGCGACAGCCCGCCGACGATCGTCGCGGCGGAACGCGAGACACCCGGAATGACCGCCACCGACTGTGCGACGCCCAAAAGTGCGGCGGTACGATACGGCATCGTCTCGAGGTTCTCGTGGGCGTCGGCGGGTTCGTCGTACCACCGCTCGAAGACGATCAGTATGACACCGCCGATGCCCAACATCCAGAGTACGACGGTGGGACTTCCCAGGAGTTGCTTGATGATCTTATAGAGCACGAGGCCGATGACCGCGGTCGGGATGAACGCCACAACGATCCGTTTCAGCAGTTCCCAACTGGTCAATAGGCGTTTGCCGAACAGCATGACGACGGCGAGGATCGCTCCTAACTGGATGGTGATGTCAAATGAGGTCAGAAAGTCCGTCGAGGTGAGACGGAGGAGGCGTTCCGCGATGATTAGATGCCCCGTCGATGAGATGGGCAGGAACTCGGCGATTCCTTCGATGACTCCAAGGACGACGGCGACGAGATGTGTCAGCATGGCGCTTATTTCCGTTCTTCCAGCGTCACTTCGCAGTCATGCTCGTGGTCGCGGCGCAGGAACGTGAGCTTCACGGATTCGCCGACCTTGTACTTCTGCAACAGGTCCATCAGGTCAGCGCCGGCCTCGAGCTCCTTGCCGTCCAGCTTCGTGACGATGTCGTGCTCCTTGAGGCCCGCCTTGTGCGCAGGGGAGCCGGCCAGGACCGCCTCGGCACCGGGCCGTCGGTCGCGGATGACCATCGCGCCGTGGTCGCGGGGCAGACCGTACCGTTTGGCGATCTCCGGCGTGAGCATGACATAGGTGAGCCCGAGGAACGGCTTGATGATGCGGCCGTGTTCGATGATGTCCTTGAGGTCCGACTTCGCCCAGTCGATGGGAATGGCGAAGCCGATGTTCTGTGCACCGAAGATGACGGCGGTGTTGATGCCGACGACGCGGCCGTCCAGGTCGATGAGCGGGCCGCCGGAGTTCCCCTGGTTGATGGCCACGTCCGTCTGGATGACGCCGCGCAGGTTCTCCATCAACGCATCCGGCGCGCCGCCCAAGGACGCGGAGATGCTGCGCGCCAGACCGGAGACGATGCCGCGCGAGACGGTGTTGGAGAACAGGCCCAGCGCGTTGCCGATGGCGATGACCGTCTGGCCCAGTTCGATGTCCTTTGAGCTCGCGAGTTCCAGCGCCGGCAGACCTTTCGCGTCGATCTTCAGCACCGCGATGTCGTTGATGGGATCCCGCGAGAGCACTTTGGCCGGATGTTCAGAACCGTCATTGAGCACGACGGAATATTCGGCATCGGTGTCGAACACGACGTGCTTGTTGGTCAGGATGAGCCCGTCGGCATGCACGACGAACCCGGAACCGCCGCCGATCTTCACCTTCTGGCCCGCGCCGTCTTCGGCGTCGTTGAGCATGAACGGGTCGAACAGTTCGGCGGGCCCGATGTCACGCATCCGCGGCAGGTATTTGGACACCGCGACGCTGACCACGCTGGGCGAGACCTTCTTGACCGCATCGATGGCGAGCTTGTCGAATGTTTTTGCGTCAGTCATGGAACCAGTATCGCACGTTGCCATTGGTTTTCAATCTGGTAGCCTTCCCGCACGAACGAGCGTTCGTTCACAATCCAAGGAGGTCGGCACATGCGTCGTGACTTCATGCGGAAAGCTGTGGAATCGGTGCTGCCACCGATCGAGTTCGGACCGTCAGGTCCGGCAGGAACAAAACCCGCGCAGGGAAGGCAGACGAAGACGACGATCCTCGCGCTCCACTACGCGGACGGCATCATGTGCGCCGCCGACCGGAAGACCACCGGCTACGGCTTCCACATCGTCAGCCAGGAATCGGTGAAGATCTACCAGGTATCCGCGGCATCGCTCATGCTCGGATGCGGCTACGTGGGGCAGATCCAGCTCGTCCGCGATCGGCTTGAGGCGAGATGCGAGTCCTGGCAACGGGCGTACGAGCTGCCGCTGAGCATCTACGCGCAGGCGAAGTTCATCGCGGCGTGGTGCCGTTGGCTCGCGATGATCACCTACGACTTCTCGTTCGGCGCTCTCATCACGGGCATGGACCCCGATGGGTCCTTCAAGCTCTATGAAGTCGCCGAGGACGGCAGTCAGATACGGTTCGACCACTACCAGGCAAGCGGCTCCGGCGGGTACGAGGCGACGGCCATCCTCGACAAGTCCTACAAACCCGCGATGGACGAGAAGACCGCACAGCGTCTTGCGGTGGAAGCGATCTTCCACGCCGCGAACCGCGACAGCGGCTCATCGCCGATCCAGGTCGCGCTGCCGACCATCGCGACGATCACGAAGACCGGCGTGAAGCGCATCCCGGACGCGCACGTGCTGTCCGAGGTCGCCCAGGTGCTCATGGACAAGATGGGCATCCACGTCGACCTGGCCGAAGCCATCATCAACGAGCAGCAGAAACGGAGGCGCGTATGAGGCGGCGGATCATCAAGAGCGAAGCGCTCGATGCGCTCACCGCAAAGACCCAGCATGCCGAGCGGACCATCGGGACGTGCTTCATCGCGTTCGTCAGA
This sequence comes from Minisyncoccota bacterium, assembly GCA_035499235.1. Taxonomy (GTDB): domain Bacteria; phylum Patescibacteriota; class Minisyncoccia; order 2-02-FULL-40-12; family GWA2-44-9; genus JAGOPO01. Next base: position 10,761 of record DATJZE010000015.1, read on the forward strand.
ACCCCGTCGGAGAACCGTCGGAAGAACGACCCCGCGGGTTTCGTGTTCTTCGGGACCGATTCCTTCATGGCTTCCTACAATACGCCGTTGTTCAACGCGTTCGTCGTGGGAAGCCCCGACGAGAAGGTGAAGGAGGTCCGGGCCGTCATCAGGTACTTCCATGAGTCCACGGCCGAGCTGACCAGTCCGGAGGACGTGCACGGAGCGGTCATCGTCGACATGCTCAAGGACTACAACCTGGCCATCATCGAAGACATCGGCGAGCCGCGCGCGAACACGGCCGAGGTCCTCGTCTTCGACGCCCGCGCCCACCTCTACTGGATCTCGTACGCCGGCCAATACGGCGGTCAGGAGATCCGCGGCATCGGCAAGCCCGTCATCGTGCGCGGATGCTA
>DATJZE010000016.1:0-3751 GCA_035499235.1 Minisyncoccota bacterium
GTGTACGGGTATCATAGGGGTATGGATCGGGATCCCGGAAGGACGGTTGAATCCCCGTCGGACGGATGGGCGGGCATCATATCGGCGGTCGAACGCTGTTGCAACCCGGACGTACACGTCGACCGTTCGGAGTTCGTCGAGTTGGTGAAGCGCATCAACGCTGAGGGGCCGGTGTTCTTCGTCAGGGAGAACGGCAAACTGACCGCCGAGGGGTGGTTCGTGAGGGAGATCAAACCCGTCGAACACCGGGATGCGGGCGGAGGGACCGATACGCGGGTCCATATCGTGCTGTCTCCGACGAACAACATCAACGTCGAAGAGGAATATGCGCTGGGAGATTTCTTCGCGAACCGCATCATCGGACACCGGAAAGTCACACCAACAATCATCACATGAACCAGGAGAAACCCAAGGAACCCGTACCGCAGGGAGTCGTGGAGACCATCGATCTCGGCGGTGCGGTCGAACAGCGTGAGCTGAAGAAGCGCCAACGGATGGAGATGCTTCGCGAAGGGTATCAGGTGTCGTACGGCGGACTCCCGCTGGAATACGTGGGCGAAGAAACCAAAGAGGATTACGTCGTGAAATTGCGCAGTCCCGACGGCATGGTCACCTCGGTCCCCGTCGAGATGTTGATGGAAGACGACTGGACGCTTGTGCCCAAATAGGACACGTGGTACACTCGGGCATACTTTACGTCCGCCGATTGGCGGCTTTGCGGCATATCCGCCGCGTTCTGTGCTCGGTCGGTCCTGTGTCGGTTGTCGTTGATGAGTGATGCCGTCGAACAAATCAAGGAGCGCCTGGACATCGTCGATGTCATCTCCGGGTATCTGAAGCTGTCCAAATCCGGAGCGAACTACAAGGCGCGGTGCCCGTTCCATCAGGAGAAGACCCCCTCGTTCTTCGTGTCGCCCGAACGCCAGTCGTGGCACTGTTTCGGCTGTAATAAGGGCGGGGATATGTTCTCGTTCGTGACGGAGACCGAAGGCATCGAGTTCATCGAAGCGCTCCGGATCCTTGCGGCACGCGCGAACGTCGTCCTCCCCGAGCGGACGACGGGCACCGGAGTGGCCGCCAAAGAACGGCAGCGGCTTCTGGAGGTCGCCGAACTGTCGGCGAAGTTCTTCGCCAAACAGCTGTGGCATTCCAACGCCGGAGCCAAGGCGCTCGCGTACCTGCGCGAACGGGGGATGACCGACCGGACCATCGAATCGTGGCGCCTGGGATGGGCACCGAACGATTGGCGTGCGCTGTCGACGTTCCTGACAGGTGCCGGTCACGCCGACGGTGACATCGTCGGAGCGGGCATGGCGATCGCCAAGAACGGACGCATCTATGACCGCTTCCGCAGCCGCATCATGTTCCCGATCTGCGATGCGAACGGACAGGTCGTCGGATTCACCGGACGGATGTTCGGCGCCGAAGTGACGCCCGAGGGCGAGCCGCTCGCGAAATACGTGAACACCCCGCAGACGGCGATCTATGATAAGTCACGCGCACTGTTCGGATTGGACAAAGCGAAAACGGCGATACGTGCACGCGATGCGGTGCTCCTGGTGGAAGGGAACGTCGACGCCATCATGTCATCGCAGGCCGGCACCGCGCACGTGGTCGCGACGTCCGGAACGGCATTGACCCATGCCCAACTGCGGATGCTGGCGCGCTACAGTACGAACCTCGATGTCTGCTTCGATGAGGATGCGGCCGGCCGCACCGCCGCGCGCCGCGGCATCGGTATGGCGCTCACCCAGGGGTTCAACGTGCGGGTCGTCAGTCTTGATGACCCGGGATCCAAGGACCCGGCGGACTACGTACAGCGGCATGGGCAGGCATGGAACGACGTCGTCGGCCGTGCGAAGCCAGCGATGCAGTACTACTGCGATCAGGCCTCCGCCGGTTTGGATGCGAAATCCCCGCAGTCGAAGCGGGCGGTCATCGCGCTGATGGGTCCGCTGGTCAAACGCCTTGTCAGCAAGGTGGAGATGGACCACTGGATCAACCAGCTGGCGATGCTCCTGAACACCGATGCTCCGTCGGTCCGTGCCGACGTGCAAGCCGCTAAGGACGACATCGCCGCCGTCGAATCAGCACCCGCTGAGGACGGCCGGCTGTCCTCAACGACGTCCCCGGTGCCGCTGGACCCGTTGAGCCAGGAACTGCTCACGCTCGTGGTGCGTGCACCGAAGCTCGCTGCCCAGGCATCAGCGGCGGCGGCGTATGCCGATCCCCGGGTGAAGTCGCTCATCGATGAACCGGAACGGTGGAACGCCGCCGACGACCCCGACCGTCACCTCGTGGACGTGGCGATGATCCGTGCGGATGAATTCTATGCACGGGCCGACGACGATGAGCTTGCCGTCCATCTTTCCATGGTGTCCTGGCGTCTTCAGGAGCGTGATATCCGGGTGCGCCGTTCGGCACTCTTGCCGCAGATCATCGATGCCGAACAAAAGCACGATGCGAAGCGGCGCGACGAACTGGTGCAGACGTTCGACCAGTTCAGTCAGGAGCTCAATCGTTTACAGACTCTGCAGTCCCCAACATCAACCCCATGAAGAAGCGCACCAAGAAGTCGGCGAAGAGACGGAAGACCACGAACAAGAAGCGGCGCATCGTGCGCCGGTCTGTGCGGCGTGGCACACGTGTCCGACGGCCCGTCCGTCGCGGCAAGAAGCCCGTCCGGAAGGTCCGCACCGCGAAGCCCGCGCCGGCACGCCTGCCGAAGGTGCCGGTCATCTCGGAGGCCTCCGTGCAGGGGTTGGTCCAGAAGGGACGCTCCCGTGGATTCGTGACGCACGCCGAGATCCTCGCCGCATTCCCGAACATCGAAAAAGACATCCGCGGCTTGGAGGCGCTCTACGAGCGTCTGGAGTCGCTGTCCATCAACGTCATCGAATCCAGTCGCGTATTCGACCAGAAGGAAGCCAAGGCCTACGACGAGAAGAAGCGCATCGAGACCGAGTTCGAGGACACCGCGTCCGACTCGGTGCAGATGTACCTCAAGGAGATCGGGCGCTATCCGCTCCTGACAGGTGAGGAGGAAGTCGACCTGGCCAAGCGCATCGAGCACGGCGACGAAGCGGCCCGGCAGAAGCTGGCGGTGTCCAACCTGCGGCTCGTCGTCTCCATCGCGAAGAAATACGTCGGACGCTCGGCGAACCTATCGCTCTTGGACCTCATCCAGGAGGGGAACATCGGCCTGTTCAAGGCCGTGGAGAAGTTCGATTACAAGAAAGGATACAAATTCTCCACGTATGCGACCTGGTGGATACGCCAGGCCATCACTCGCGCACTGGCCGACCAGGGGCGCACCATCCGCATCCCGGTGCACATGGTGGAGACCATCAATAAATACCAGCAGGTGGTGCGCCGTCTCGTGCAGGACCTGGGCCGCGATCCGTTACCCGAAGAGGTCGCCGCCGAAATGAGCGTGGACGTGGACAAGATCCGCCACATCATCAAGATCTCGCAGGATACCGTCTCGTTGGAGGCGCCGGTGGGCGAAGATGACGACGATTCCTCGTTGGCGAATTTCGTACCCGACGAGGATACCATCTCACCCGCAGTGTCCGCCCAACGGAAGATCCTGAAGCAGTACATCACCGAGATCGTCAACGACCTGACGCCACGCGAACAGAAGATACTGGACATGCGGTTCGGGCTCACCGATGGCGTCACGCACACCCTGGAAGAGGTCGGGCGCGTGTTCTCGGTCACTCGCGAACGCATCCGGCAGATCGAGGCTAAG
>DATJZE010000017.1:0-4197 GCA_035499235.1 Minisyncoccota bacterium
CAGTGGTCGACCGGGTGCGCGGAAGAGTTCCTCATCGCCATCCAGTCGCGCAAGCGCACCATGGACCATGTGGGTCGCCCGCTCGACTTCCACTTCGGCGCGTGCCTCATACGGCGCGCCATCGACGGCATCGACCACGACGGGCTCGACCCCAAGCCGCTCTACGACCTGTGGCGGCAGATCGACCTCACCCTGGAGGCGATGAAGGCGCAGCGAGCGAAGCGAATGAAACGAGCGACAGCCTGATACGCGAGAGCCCCGGACGACGTCCGGGGCTCGTTTTATTTCCCTTCTGCCGCATCGGCGGCGCGGCGGCGGGCGCGATCTCGGTCCACGCGCGTCAGGTACCGCTTGCGAAGTCGGATGCTCGTGGGCGTCACCTCGAGCAGTTCATCGTCCTCGATCCAGTCCAGTGCCTGCTCCAGCGAGAGCTTCACGGCCGGCGCAAGGATAGTGATGCCGTCCGATGACTTGGAACGCATATTGGTGAGCTCTTTCCCCTTGGCGACGTTGATCTCCATGTCCTCATAGCGCGAGTTCTGTCCGATGATCTGCCCTTCGTACACCTGGTCACCGGGCTCCACGAACGTGATGCCGCGGCCCTGCGCGACGTCCAGACCGAACGCGACGGCCTGGCCGGATTCGGATGCGATGAGCGCGCCGGTGCGGGCGGATTCCGCGAGCTCCCAGAGCGGTTCATGGCGCAAGTATATGCTGTTGAGCACGATGGTGCCCTTCGTGGACGTCATGAGGATGGCCCGCAGACCGAGGAAGGCGCGCGTAGGCATGTGGTACACCATGCGCGCGTAGCCGTTGCCGTGGTTGATCATATCCACCATCTTCGCTTTGCGTTTACCGAATTCGGTCGTCGCGGCCCCGGTGAACTCTTCGGGGATGTCGACGGTGATCTCTTCCACCGGCTCGGTCTGCACCCCGTCGTCGGTGCGGAAGATGACCTCCGGCTTGGAGATCTCCATTTCAAACCCCTCACGGCGCAGCGTCTCGATGAACACGCTCAAGTGGAGCTCACCGCGGCCGGCAAGCGAATACCGTCCGTCGCCGGTCGGTGAGACGCGGAACCCGATGTTCGTTTCCAGCTCCCGTTCCAGACGTTCGCCGATCTGACGGCCGGTCAGCAGCGTCCCTTCGCGGCCGACGAACGGGCTCGTGTTGGGACCGATGGTGATACGGAGCGTCGGTTCCTCCACGCGGATGGTGGGAAGCGCCTCGGGCGCCGATGCGTCCGCCAGCGTGTCACCGATGTGCGATTCCGGCGCACCGGTGATGGCGACGATGTCGCCCGCCTCGGCGGCGTCGACTTCCACGCGCTCCAAACCGCGGTAGGTGAACACCCGCTCGATGCGGCTCATGGCTTTCTTCCCGTCAGGATGCACCACGGCGACCGGCATGCCCGGCCGTGCGGTGCCGCGCGCGATGCGACCGATGGCGTACCGGCCACGGTAGTCGTCACGGTCCAATGCCGCGACCAAGAGCTGCAAGGGCGCGGCCGCATCGCCCTGCGGTGCGGGCACGTACTTGATGATGGCTTCGAAGAGCGGCTTCAGATCACCGGGCGCGGCGATCTCCGCGGCCGTCGGCATGTGGTCCCATGCCTTGCCCTCACGGCCGATGGCGTACATCACGGGATAGTCCAGGTGCGCGTTCTCCGTCGCAAGCTGCAGGAACAGGTCACCCGCTTCGTGCAGGGTACGTTCGACGGCAGCACCCGGTTTGTCGATCTTGTTGACCAGCAGGATGACCTTCAGACCGAGGTCCAACGCCTTCTTGAGCACGAACTTCGTCTGCGGCATGGGACCTTCCTGTGCGTCCACGAGCAAGAGCGCAGCATCGGCCATGTTCAGGGTGCGCTCGACCTCGCCGCCGAAGTCCGCGTGCCCGGGCGTATCGATGATGTTGATCTTCACGCCGCTATAGATGACGGCGGTGTTCTTCGCCAGAATGGTGATGCCGCGCTCGCGCTCCTGGTCGTTGGAATCCATGATGAGATCGCGGCCCAATTCCTCCGCTTTTTCGTGGAATGTGCCCGATTGCTTCAGCAAAAAGTCCACGAGCGTGGTTTTTCCGTGATCGACGTGGGCGATGATGGCGATGTTGCGGATGTCAGGCATGGGGAAAACAGGAGTGTCATTATACCACACTCTTCACGACATATCCAGTATCAGTCCCTCCGGATGTGGGCCAAGGCCCAGGGCCAGTCCACGTTCACTTTCTTCCCGGGATTGAAGATGCCCTTCGGGTCCCAGATCCGTTTGACCTCCTGGAACAGCCGATACATATCGGGACCCCACATCTTCGGCGAGTAGTGGCCCCGGATGAGCCCGTCGTTATGCTCCGCCGTGATGGAACCTCCGTACTTGAGCACAAGGTTGTATACCTTGTCGGCGAGTTCGGGAATGATGGCCCGCACGCTCTCGGACCGCAGGTCCATGAGCGGAATGATGTGGAAGTTCCCATTGCCGGCGTGTCCTGCGATGGTCAGGTTCAGGTGGTACGGTGCGAGCGTCGCATCAAGCTCAGGAAGGAACTGCGGCATCGTGGCGGGTGGCACGATGAAGTCGTCGATGAACGGCGTACTGTGGACGCCGTGCGTATGGCTCCGGATGACCTGGAACGACTGCCGGCGGATGGTCCAGTACTTGTTGGCTTCCCGTTCGTCGCGGGCCGGTCGCGCCTGGATACCGTACGCCGTGAGCGCCTCTACGGCCCGGTGCGATGACAGGTCAAGCGCCGTTTCATCATCCCCGGCGAACTCCACGAGCAGGATGAGCTTCGGCAGGCCGCCCCGGAGGACCATGAATGCCTCGGGCAAAAATTGCCACGCGAGCCCCAAAAATCCCCGTGCGCCCATGAGTCGTACGAAGTCGCCCAGATATCGCAGGGTGAACTTGAGCGTCGTGTCGTCGAACGACTCGATGCTTTCGGGCTTGAGCGCCAACAGATCGTTGACCGCCTTCGCGACCGGCGTGAGGTCGTGGAGGAACGCGATAACGAGCTTCCGGTGTTTGGGCGGCCGTACCAGACCGATGGTCGCCTCGGTGATGATGCCGAGCGTCCCCTGCGAACCGGCGATGAGTTGCGAAAGGTCCAGGGTGTCCGCGGCACGGTCCCACACCCGCCACAGGAAGTATCCGCTGGAGTTCTTGCTGACCTTCGGCCGGTGCGCGGCGATGAGGTCCCAGTTCTTGACCACGAGCTCGTGCATGCGCCCGTACAGCTCCCCCTCCCATCCGCCGGCGGCAATGACCCCCCGCACCTGCGCGGCCGTTCGCGGACCGAACTCGTGCTCGACGCCGTCGGCACACACCATCTTCACTGAACGCACGAAGTCCACGGTCTGCCCGTAGCGCAGCGAACGTTCTCCGCCCGCATTGTTGGCGACCATACCGCCCAGGGCGCACAGGTCCCGTGAACCCGGGAACGTCGGCATGATCAAATCACGCTTGAGCGTCTCGCGCTCGAAGTCGCGGTAGAACATGCCGGGCTCCACGACCGCATAGCCGTCCTGGCCATGCACCGACGAATCTTTGCCGATGTCGTCCAGATGGTTGAGGTGGCGCGTCATATCCAGCACGACGGACGAGCCGATGGCACCGCCGCCCATGTCGGTGCCCGCCGCCCGCGCGACCAGTGAGACGCCCGGATGCGACGTCGCGTATGATACCAGCGTACCGATGTCCGCCGGACTCCGGGGGAACACCACCGCCTCCGGCGTCACTTCGAAGATGCTCGCATCATGGCTGTAGGCCGCGCGCGTCGCAGGCGAGGAGTCGACCTCCCCGCAATCAAGGGTCCCGAGTTCCTCTGCGAGAGCCATATCAGCGGCTGCGCGGTTTGCGCGCGTTGTGACCGCGTGCGCGGGCGACTTCGGACGACAACCGGGCCGGTCGGCGCTTCGGGGTCGGGTACGGGCGTGCGGGACGGACAGTACGGTAGATTTTGGGGAGTGTCGGCATGGACCCATCATACCACGGGTAGTATACTTAGGGCATGAGGAGCACCACACTCGCCTGGATACTGGTCATCGTATTGGCGTTGGCCTCCGCGTACTTCGGTCTCAAGTGGTACTACACCAACGTCCGGCTCCAGACCGCGCTGACGCACATCGACGACATCACGACCATCCCCGAGAACATCGACAGTTTCACCTCGGTCGTGTTTGTGAAGGCGGACGGCGCG